>JAPYPO010000018.1 GCA_029937645.1 Candidatus Hydrogenedentota bacterium | reverse complement strand
AATTACGCTTCGCCATCCGCGAAGGCGGCCGCACCGTCGCCTCGGGCGTCGTGACAAAAGTTATCGAGTAGGGCGCTGATTCCCGCGCAATTGGAGATTAGGAATGGCAGCAACAAATAAAATTAGAATCAAGTTGAAGGGCTACGACCATCGACTGTTGGATTTGTCCACGCAGGAGATCGTCCAAGCGGCACAGCGCACTGGCGCCGTCGTAATTGGACCGATCCCCTTGCCGACACACATTCAAAAGTACACGGTCAACCGTTCACCGCATGTGGACAAGAAATCGCGCGAACAATTTGAGATGCGCACCCACAAGCGCTTGCTCGATATCGCAAACCCTACGGCACAGACGGTAGACGCGTTGATGAAGCTCGATCTCCCGGCTGGCCTGGATGTTGAAATCAAACAATAGCGCCCCCCGCGGCGTATGAGTGCGCGGGTTTTGCGCGCAGACCTCAATAGAGGACGTTCGAGATGGACCATGGAATACTAGGTAAAAAGATCGGCATGACCCGTGTCTTCACTGATGACGGACGCTGGATCGATGTGACCGTATTGGAAGCCGGACCCTGCAAAGTGGTGCAGCGCAAGACCACTGACCGGGACGGCTACGAAGCCATTCAGGTCGGGTTTGGCGAAATTAAAGAGTCGCGCGCCAAAAAGCCGCAGCTCGGCCATTTCGCCTCGGCCGGCGTGCCACCCACACGGGATCTGCGCGAATTTCGCGTCCCAAAGGACAGCGAACTGAAAGCGGGCGACGAGATCACTGCTGAAATATTTCAGGTCGGCGACCGGGTCGACATTTCCGGAACGACCAAGGGTAAAGGATTTGCTGGCGCCATGAAGCGCCACGGATTCAAAGGCGGTCCGGGCGGCCACGGCTCCCATTTTCACCGGGCTCCGGGTTCCATGGGCCAGAGCGCCGATCCCGCAAAAGTGTATAAGAACAAAAAACTTCCCGGGCACATGGGCCACACGAAAGTGACGGTCCAAAACCTGGAAGTGGTGACAGTTGATGCATCGAAAAACCTACTGCTGATTCGCGGGAGCGTCCCGGGCGCCAACGGTGGGTTGATTACGGTAAACAAATCAATAAAAGGAGCGTCGTAGTCATGGCGTCCGTTCGCGTATACAACAAAGACGGGTCCGAAGCGGCCCAGGCACAAGTCAACGATACAGTCTTCGACGTGCCGCAGAACATAACCCTGATCCACCAAGTGGTTGTGGCCTTGCAAAATGCCAAGCGCCAGGGCAACGCCGAGACCAAAGTGCGCAAAGAAGTTCGCGGTGGCGGCGCCAAGCCATTCCGCCAAAAAGGAACCGGCCGGGCGCGCCAAGGCAGTTCACGCGAGCCGCATATGCGCGGTGGCGGCGTGGTCTTCGGACCGCACAAGCGCAGCTACCGACAGGAGGTGCCCAGCAAGATGCGGCGCAAAGCCCTTCGCTGCGCCTTGAGCGAACGGCTTCGCGAAGAGCAGTTGTGTTTGCTGAGCGACTTTTCCATGGATGCGCCTCAAACGGCCCCCTTGGCCGAGATGGTCGCAGCCGTATCGCCCGAAGGCCGCAAGACCCTGCTCGTTACCGCGGCGAATGAGCCTAATGTGACAAAGTCCGCCGCGAACCTTGATCGGGTGACCGTTCGAACCGCGAGCGATGTAAACGCCTTGGACATCGTAGCGGCCAAGCGGATTGTCCTGATGCAGGACGCCGTAGCCACCTTGGAGGACCGCCTGTCATGAAAGCCGATCATCCGTACTACGTCATCAAAGCTCCGCTCTTGTCTGAAGAATCGACACGGCAATCCGAATCAAGCAACAAGTACACTTTCAAGGTTGATCCGAGAGCCAACAAGCGCCAGATAAAAGAAGCAGTCGAGCAACTCTATAGCAAGAGCAACATCAAAGTCGTATCCGTGAACACCATGAATTACATGGGCAAAGTGGGTATGCGCCGCGGGCGCGGCATTGCAGGCCGCCGCCCCAATTGGAAAAAAGCCATCGTGACGCTGCGCCAGGGCGACACGATCGAATTGATTTAACAGGAGCACGGGTTCATGCCCATCAAGAAATTTAAACCGACCAGTCCCGGACAACGCTTCAAGAGCGTGGCGGACTTTTCCGGCCTGACGCGTAAGCGGCCCGAAAAGTCGCTGACGGAACCCAACCCCAAAAAGGCGGGGCGTAACAACCACGGCCGTATTACCATGCGGCGTCGTGGCGGTGGCCACAAGCGGCTGCTTCGCGTGATCGATTACCGCCGCGAGAAGGACGGGATCCCGTGCAAGGTTACCGCGCTCGAATACGATCCCAACCGCAGCGCGCGCATCGCATTGGTTGTGTATAACGATGGCGAGAAGCGCTACATCATCGCGCCGGATGGCCTGGAAGTCGGCATGAACCTTATGAGCGGCACCGAGGCCGAGTACCAGACGGGCAACAGCTTGCCCCTCGTCCGCATTCCTCTGGGTAGCGTGGTTCACAACGTCGAAATGACACCGGGCAAAGGCGGAAAACTCGCCCGCAGCGCCGGAAATAGTTGCCAGTTGTTGGCCCGCGAAGGCGAATTTGCTGTCTTGCGCTTGCCTTCCGGCGAGATGCGCCGTGTGCCCATCGCCTGCCGCGCGACCGTAGGCGAAGTAGGCAACGGCGACCATTCCAATATTAGCTTGGGCAAAGCGGGACGTTCCCGCTGGCTCGGACGCCGCCCCAAAGTGCGCGGTGTGGTGATGAACCCCGTGGACCACCCTCACGGCGGTGGTGAAGGCCGGACCTCCGGTGGGCGCCATCCCGTTTCACCCTGGGGTGTTCCGACCAAGGGTTACAAGACACGCAAGCGGAATCACCGAACCAACAAATACATTATTCGGAGACGGAAACCCTAACGGGGACCCGTTCCGCGATTAGAAATAAAAGGAGATTGTTACCGTGCCACGTTCGGTAAAAAAAGGATTCTTCGTCGACGATCATCTGATGAAGAAAGTCCACAATCAGCAGGCAGCAGGAAGCCACAAAGTGTTACGCACCTGGTCACGCCGGTCCACGGTGACGCCCGAAATGGTCGGGCTGACCATTGCGGTGCATAACGGGCAGAAGTTTATCCCCGTATTCGTGACCGAGAACATGGTCGGACACAAACTCGGAGAGTTTTCTCCCACGCGGACCTTCCGGGGACATCCCGGCGGCGGCAGGGGCTAAGTAGGAGCGCACAACGATGGCAAACGCAAAAGCAAGCATAACCAGGGTTCCCATTGCACCCCGTAAGATGCGGCTGGTCGCCGATCTCATTCGCGGCCAGAAAGTGATGGATGCACGCGATATTTTGGCCTACACCACCAAAGTGTCCGCGCCGATTATCCAGAAAGTCTTGGAGTCGGCCGTCGCGAATGCAGAGAACGCCGCGTCCGAAGCAGGTACACGCGTCGACAGCGACGAAATGATTATTACGCACATATCGGTAGACCCTGGGCCAACGCAAAAGCGCTTTATGCCGGCGCCGCGGGGCCGGGCCACCAAGATTAGAAAACGTTCCAGCCACCTTCAGCTGGTTATAGCCGAAGGATAAAGGAGAGCGATCGTGGGTCAAAAAGTACATCCCATAGGATTTCGCCTCGGCGTCATTCGCACTTGGAGTTCCGTGTGGTATGCGGGCAAAGGTTATGCCGACCTGCTCCACGAGGACATCAAGCTTCGCAACTACGTGAAGAAGCGCCTCAAGCAGACCGGCATCGCCAAGATCGACATCGAGCGCGCGGGCAGTAAAGCCAAAGTCCATATTTTTACGGCGCGTCCCGGCCTGGTCATCGGTCAGCGCGGCGCCGAAGTGGACAAGCTCCGCTTCGAACTTGAAAAACTGACCGGTCGCGAACTGCTCATCAATATTCACGAGGTCTTGAGCCCCGAAATGAGCGCGCAACTCGTCGCCGAAAATATCACAGGCCAACTCATACGGCGCATATCATTCCGCCGAGCGATGAAGAAAGCCGTGCAAAACACCATGCGCCTCGGCGCGAAGGGTATTCGTATTCGCGTGGCCGGCCGCTTGAACGGTGCCGAAATAGCCCGTTCCGAGACCGCCCGTGACGGCAGCGTCCCCTTGCATACTCTGCGGGCCGATGTCGACTACGGCACGGCCACGGCCATTACCACCTACGGGTGCATTGGCGTCAAATGTTGGATTTACCTGGGCGAAGTGATGCCCGGAGAAATGGCCGCGCCCGTTGGCGGCGATGCCCAGGATGCCGCCAGGCGCAGACGCGGCGGCGCCGGCCAAGGCCGGCAGCGCTAAGGAGCCATACGATCCATGTTAATGCCCAAACGAATGAAACATCGCAAAGTCCAGCGTGGACGCCGCCGGGGAATGGCCAAAGGCGGCGCCAACATCGACTTTGGTGAATACGGATTAAAAGTGATGGAAGACGCGTGGATCACGGCCCGGCAAATTGAAGCCGCCCGTGTCGCGCTGACCCGCAAAGTAAAACGCGGCGGCAAAATCTGGATTCGCGTATTCCCAGACAAGCCTATTACCAAGAAGCCCGCCGAAGTTCGGATGGGCAAAGGAAAAGGCGCTCCGGAAATCTGGGTTGCCGTCGTTAAGCCAGGCCGAATCATGTTCGAACTCGAAGGCGTTCCCGAGGAACTGGCCCGCGAAGCCATTGAGCTGGCCGGATACAAGTTGCCCGTGAAGACGGCCTTTGTGAAGCGCCACTAGCGCGCTGGCATCGTACCGGCCAATGGGTTTAAGCGCACAATAAATTTTAAGTGCCAGGGAATTTTGAGAACCAGGGAATTTTGAGAAAGAGAAGGATTGATGAAAGCAAACGAGTTACGTGAAAAGACCGCCCAGGAACTCGATCAGATCATTCTGGACCGGACCGACGCGTTGATGAATTATCGCATGCAGAGCGCCACGGGCGTGGTAGATAATGTGCGCGGGGCACGCGAAGCCCGCAAAGATATCGCCCGTATAAAGACTATACAGACCGAGCGTGAACGGGCCCAGGCGGGCGCCGGAGAGGCAAAATAGCAATGCACGAACGAGGCCATCAAAAAGAGCGGTTGGGATTGGTTGTCAGCAACAAGATGGAAAAAACCATCACCGTTGCCGTCGAGCGGCAGGTCCCGCATCCGTTGTATAAAAAGAAAATTCGCCGGACGAAAAAATATCACGCGCACGATCAGGAGAATACCTGCAACGTGGGCGATTGGGTGCGGATTCGCGAGTCGCGGCCGCTGAGCAAAACGAAAAGATGGCGTTTGGTGGAAGTAGTCAAGCAAGCCGACTAGCCACGGCGGAATGCGCCAGGCATTGCTAAGGATTAATCAATGATTCAAATATATTCAAACGTTCAGGTGGCCGACAATTCCGGCGCACGCCGGATCCGCTGCATCCAGGTGATGGGTGGCTCGTCCCGGCGCTATGCGCGGGTGGGCGACATCATTACGGCCTCCGTGAAGGAAGCCATCCCGAATGCGGCCGTGAAAAAGGGCGAGGTCGTCAAGGCCGTCATCGTCCGAACACGCAAAGACACGCAGCGGGCCGACGGAACTGTGATTCGCTTCGACTCGAACGCGGCCGTGCTGATCACGCCGCAAAAAGAGCCGCGGGGCACCCGCATCTTTGGCCCCGTTCCCCGCGAACTCCGCGATAAAGGGTTCCTGCGAATCATCTCGCTGGCCCCGGAAGTAGTGTAGAGGAACCGACAATGCATATACGAAAAGGCGATACGGTGGTTGTCATTAGCGGCAGCACCAAGCATCACGGAAAGCGAGGCCGGGTATTATCCGTCCTGCGCAAAGACGAACGAGTGCTGGTCGAGGGCGTGAACCTCGTCAAGCGCCATACCAAGCCATCAAGCCAAAACCAGCAGGGCGGGATCATCGAGAAAGAAGCCCCCATTCACGTCTCGAATGTCATGCCCTGGTGCGAATCGGCAGAACGCGCTTCAAAGATCATTATGAAGACCCTGGATGATGGGTCTCGTGTGCGGGTATTCAAAATAAACGGCGAAACCGTTAAAGACAACCAGTAGGGAGCGGCGCAACTGTGACTCCGCGGCTGAAAGAAAAATACGACACCTCGATTCGGGCTGACCTGAAAGAGAAGCTGGCGTACGGAAACATTATGGACGTGCCCTGCCTCGATAAGATCGTGGTCAATATGGGTGTAGGCGACGCCATTTCCGACGCGCGTTTAATGGAAATGGCTGTGGCCGAACTGACGACCATCACGGGCCAAAAGCCCAGTGTGCGCTTGGCTCGCTTATCCATCTCGAACTTCAAACTGCGCAAAGGACAGCAGATTGGTTGCATGGCCACCCTGCGGGGACGGCGCATGTACGAGTTCATGGATCGCCTGTTCAACATCGCGATGCCGCGTATCCGTGACTTTCGCGGCATGTCGCGCAGCAGCTTCGACGGACAAGGCAACTACACCGCCGGCATCAAAGATCAGACCATATTTCCCGAAGTTGATTTGGATTCGGTCCAGCGCGTGCGCGGGATGAACATCACCTTCGTCATGAAAAAGATTGTGCCTAAAGATCACAGCTTAGAACTCCTGACGCAATTCGGAATGCCATTCCGAAACGTCAACGAGAATTAGAAGGAGAGCGCAGTGGCTAAGAAATCACTTATCGCCAAGGCCGGACGGAAGCCGAAATTCGCCGTGCGTGGCTACAATCGCTGCCGGTGCTGTGGGCGTCCCCGCGCATACATGCGAAAATTTCAGGTTTGCCGGATTTGTTTTCGTACCCTTGCCCTCGAGGGCAAATTGCCCGGCGTGACCAAGTCAAGCTGGTAAGAGAGAGGTTTACCGATTATGTCTATGAGCGACCCCATAGCCGATTTGCTCACGCGAATCCGCAACGCGCTGCACGCCGGGTTTCCGTCCGTGAAAATGCCCGCCTCCCGCTTAAAGGGGGAAGTCTGCCGCGTGTTGAAGGAAGAAGGCTATATCCGCGAGTTCGCGCGGGAAGAGGACGGCAAGCAAGGTGAACTAACTATTTTTCTGAAATACACCGCAGACCGCAAGCCCGTTATTGAAGGCATCGCGCGGGTCAGCAAGCCGAGTCTACGCAATTATGCGGGCAGCCAAAAAGTGCCACCCGTGCGCTCGGGGCTGGGGATATCCATCCTCACGACTTCGAAGGGCGTGATGACCGGCCGCCAGGCCCGCCGCGACAACGTGGGCGGCGAAGTATTGTGCAAGGTGTGGTAGCGGCGACGCTGCCCTGACGAGAGGATTACCCATACCGTGTCTAGGATAGGAAAGCAACCCGTGCCCATTGTGAGCGGGGTTACGTGCGAGCTTAAGGGTTCCCACCTGAAAGTAAAGGGTCCCAAAGGAACGCTCGAGCGCGACTTTAACACCGAAATCACGATCGAAGTGGGCGGGCAGGAAGTCACCGTGTCCCGGTCCAGCGACCGGCCCGACGACCGGGCCAAGCATGGACTAACCCGGGCCTTAATCAACAACATGATCCTTGGCGTCAGCGAAGGATACGAGAAAACTTTGGAGATTCAGGGCGTCGGCTATCGAGCCTCGCTCCAAGGTAAAAATCTTAACTTGGCGCTGGGCTACAGCCACCCCGTGACCGTGGAACCGCCGGCCGGCATCGAGTTCGTCCTAGACGGAACCAACATTATCAAAGTAGTCGGAATCGACAAGCAGTTGGTAGGCCAGGTCGCCGCCGACGTGCGTAAATGGCGCAAGCCCGAGCCCTATAAAGGCAAAGGTATTCGCTACCAGGGCGAACACGTCCGGCGTAAAGTAGGTAAAGCCGGGGCGACCGCCAGTTAATAGGCGGTTTGACCAAACGCAGGAGAATTAGAGTCAATGGCAAACAAAAACAAAAAAGCGGCAGCCCTCGGCACACGCCGCCTTCGGGTTCGCAAGAAAATTACCGGAACCGCCGAACGGCCTCGCTTGAGCGTGCGGCGTTCGTTGAAGCATATCTACGCCCAAGTCATTGACGACGGCACAGGAACCACGTTGGCGGAAGCCTCCACGGTTTCAGCTAAGGTATCAGGCAACGGTGTGGCAGCGGCGAAAGAAGTAGGCAAAGCGCTGGCGGAACGGGCGAAGGCCAAGTCCATCGGGCGCGTAACCTTCGACCGCGGCGGTCGTCAGTATCACGGGCGCGTCAAAGCGCTTGCCGAAGGCGCCCGCGAAGGCGGATTAGAATTTTAACACGATCACATTCGAGATCAATGGAGCCGCGATCGGCTCTAAAGGAGAATTAGGTTGGGTACTTCACCACGGGGCGGCGGTAGGCGTGACGGCCGCGGCGACAAACGGGGCCGCGACCCCCGCGATTCTGAATTCAAGGAAGACGTCGTAAAAATCTACCGCGTCTCCAAGGTAGTCAAAGGCGGGCGCCGCTTTAGTTTCAGCGCGATCGCCGTGGTCGGTGACGGCAAGGGACGCGTCGGCGCCGCTCTTGGAAAAGCGGCCGAAGTGCCCGAGGCAATTCGGAAAGCCATCGAGAAGGCGAAGAAGAATTTAATCACGGTGCCCATTGTAAATACTACCGTGCCCCACGACATCATTGGACGCTCCGACGCGGCGAAAGTGCTCCTGCGCCCCGCATCGCTCGGTACTGGCGTGGTGGCAGGCGGACCGGTCCGCGCCGTGCTTGAGGCCGCCGGATACTCCAACATATTGACCAAGTGTCTCGGATCCAACAACGCCACCAATGTGGTGTGGGCGACGCTTGAAGGCTTGAAGCAATTGAAAACCGTGGAGCAAGTAGCGGCCACGCGCGGCATCGAAGTAGCCGACATATTATAACCCGGATATCGAAGCGGTTTTTGAGGCGGGGCCTTATCCGCCACCGCCGTGAAATGCCGACAAGATGTTCACGCCAAGTGCGCGGAGTTTTCTTCCGTCTGCAGGCGGATGAACCGAAGGAATGATACGATGAACTTAAACGATTTAACATACACGCCCGGCACCAAACGCCCGCGCAAGCGGGTTGGACGCGGCCCCGGATCCGGCACAGGCAAAACGAGCGGCCGAGGCCAGAAAGGCCAGGGATCCCGCTCGGGCAGCAAACGCCGCGCCGGCTTTGAAGGCGGCCAGACCCCCTTGGCCCGTCGCTTCCCCAAGCGCGGATTTAACCATGCCGGTCGGCACCCCGTCGCCGAAATAAACATAGACGTGCTCAACGAAGCCTTTAACGATGGCGACGCAGTCACCGAAGCCTCTTTACTTGAGAAAGGCTTAGTAAAGAAGCGCAAGGGCGGAGTCAAAATATTGGGCCGTGGCGAGCTCACGAAGAAACTCACGGTTACCGTGCACAGCATCAGCGGCGGTGCGCGCGCGAAAGTCGAAGGGGCCGGCGGTTCCATAACCGTCATCGAAGCCCCGCCCGCACGCGCACTAAAAACTGGACCCAAGAAGTCCGCGGAGGCTTAGGTAGGTGTCGCAGCCAATCGAGGCATTCAAGAACTCCTTTAAGATTCCGGAGCTAAAGCAGCGGATCATCTTCACCTTAACCATGGTGGCGGTGTACCGCTTGGGCGCCCACGTGCCTACACCCGGCGTCAATGGCCAAGCGCTTGCGACCATGATGGGCGAAATGGGCGGCGTCCTCACCTTCGTAGACATGTTCTCCGGCGGCGCATTCTCCCAGGCGACGATCTTCGCCCTCGGCATCATGCCCTATATTAGCGCCTCGATCATCTTCACCCTGCTGGTGGCTGTGATTCCCGCCCTGGAGGCCTTACAGAAACAGGGCGCCGAAGGCCAGAAAAAAATTACCGAATACACCCGCTACGCCACCATCGTTCTGTGCATCGTGCAATCCATCGCCCTCGCGGCCCTCTTAAAAAGTTGGAATTCCACGGACACCCAGATCCTCACGCACTCCGATCCGGGCATTGGGTTCTTTTTTCTGTGCATCCTGTCGTTCACGACCGGCACCGCCTTCATCATGTGGCTCGGTGAGCAGATCAGCGAACACGGCGTCGGCAACGGCATCTCGCTCATCATCTTCACCAGCATCATCTCGAGCATGCCCACCGCCCTCAGAAACGTCATCAACCTGATGGGGATCGGTGACATCACGGCTTTCAAAGCCATCATCATGATCATCATGTTCGTCCTCGTCGTAGCCGGAACCATCCTGGTAACCACCGGACAGCGTCGGATTCCCGTGCAGTACCCGCGCCAAGTCAAAGGCCGAAAAGTGTTGGGCGGAGGCCGTAACTACCTTCCATTGCGCGTCAACCAGGCCGGCGTTATCCCCATTATTTTCGCCAGCTCCCTGCTCATGCTCCCCAGCATGGTCGCTCAAAATATCAACATCCCAATCATTCAAAGTATATTCGCCGCACTCGCGCCAGGCGGCTGGCTGTACAGCATCGTCTTCGCTGGGATGATTATCTTCTTCTCATTCTTTTACACCGCGATTACATTCAATCCAGTGGACATGGCGGAAAACTTGAAGAAATACGGCGGTGTCATCATGGGGGTCCGCCCCGGCAGAGCGACGGCCGAGTACCTCAATAAAGTTATGACCCGCATCACACTCGTGGGCTCCATGTTTTTGGTTGCGGTATCGCTGCTGCCGAATCTCATGTTCAGCTACCTCGGAATTATGGACTGGACCATCGTGAGCTTCTTCGGAGGCACGAGCCTGCTGATTTTAGTCGGCGTCGCGCTCGATACCGTCAAGCAGATGGAACAACATTTGGTGATGCGCAACTACGAAGGCTTTGCTAAGGGTCGGAGAATCCGCTCCAGGAGAGGATAATCCCGCTGTGCCGTGCCGAATTGTTCTATTGGGAGGCCCCGGTGCCGGAAAAGGGACTCAGGCCAGGCGGCTTGCGCGGTCGCAAGGCTGGCCCCATGTCTCCACCGGAGATATTTTTCGCGCCCATGTGGAGAGCCGAACGGAACTGGGAACGCGTATCGCGCCGTATATGAATAGCGGGCAGTTGTTGCCCGATGAATTGGCTTGCGAGATTGTTGCCGGCAGGTTGTCAGAGCCGGATTGTGCCGACGGGTATATCCTGGATGGATTTCCCCGTTCGTTGCCTCAGGCGATGGGATTAGACGCCCTCCTTGAAGCGCGCGGCGAACGAATTGATTTTGCAGTAAATATAAAAGTACCGGACGACGAAATTGTGCAGCGGCTGACCGAGCGTCGCATCTGTCCCGAATGCGGGAAGATATACAACCTGCGCTTGAGGCCGCCCGTAGAAGCGGGTATCTGCGACGACGATGGAGTGGCGCTTGTCCAGCGTGAGGACGATAACGAAGAAACCGCACGGGATCGGTTGCGCGTGTACCACGTAACCACCGAACCCGTCGTGAAGTTTTTTGAGATAAGAGGTTTGTTGAGATCGGTCGACGGCAGCGGGAAGCCGCCCGACGATGTCACAAAAAAAATTGAAGAAATCATCCGCGCCAGAAACGGCGGGTAGGCCCATGATCGCGATTCGGACGGAACGAGAAATCGACCTGTTACGCAAGGCCAACCAGACGGTGAACAAAGTCTTGGTGACCCTTGCCGACCATGTGAAACCGGGTATGACTACGGACGAGCTGGACGCTATGGGCGAAGAATTAATCCGGGAATCCGGTGGCACCCCATCGTTTCTCGGCTACCCAGGATCGCCCGGCGCGGGCAGTTTTCCCAAGTCGACCTGTATTTCGGTAGACGAAGTGATTGTTCACGGGATTCCAGGGCCACGGGAACTCAAAGAAGGCGAGATTGTCAGCATCGACGTAGGCGTCAACTACAAAGGCTACTACGGCGACGCGGCCTTTTCCGTAGCCTGCGGCGAGCTCGACGAAGAACGAGCCCGGCTCATGGCCACGACGGAACAGGCCCTTGCCAACGGCCTGGCCAAGGCGGTCGCGGGAAATTACCTCGTTGACGTGTCGCGGGCCATACAAAATACGTGCGAACCGGAAGGATTTTCCATCGTACGCAATTTCGTCGGACACGGCATCGGCACCGAAATGCACGAAGAGCCACAAATTCCAAATTTCGATACAGGGCAACGCGGGCCACGCCTTAAAAAAGGCATGGTCATGGCCATAGAGCCCATGGTCAATGCGGGTACCGACAAAGTAAAAATATTGTCCGACGGTTGGACCGCCACTACCGCGGACAAGCGTCCAAGTGCGCATTTTGAACATAGTATTGTTATCCGAGACGGATTGCCCGAAGTGCTATCCGCCTCGGAAAGGCGGTTTTGGAGCAATCCAAAAAACGCGACCGTCTAATCGGATTCGCACACATCACGCGGTCCGGCGAGACGAACGCCTCGAACACAGAGGCAGTGGGAGTGTACAATGAAAGTTCGTAGTTCCGTAAAAAAAATATGCGAAAAATGCAAAATCATCAAGCGCCATGGCCGGGTTCGTGTCATCTGCGAGAATCCTAAACACAAGCAGCGCCAAGGCTAACGTTAGAGAGGTGTCCACATGGCACGCGTAGTTGGAGTAGACCTCCCAAAAAGTAAGCGCGTCGAGATAGGGCTTCAGTCCATTTACGGGATTGGGCCCGCCGTCGCGAAAGAAATTATCGAGAAGACCGGCCTCACGCCAGATCTTCGCGTCAACGATTTAACCGACGAGCAGGTAAACACCTTATCTGCGGTTATTCAGAACGACTACAAAGTCGAGGGCGACCTGCGTCGCGAGGTGACCTCGAACATCAAGCGATTGATGGAAATTAACTGCTACCGCGGCATGAGGCATAAGCGTTCCCTGCCCGTGCGCGGCCAACGGACGAGCACAAACGCGCGAACCCGCAAGGGCCCGCGCCGCACCGCAATCAAGAAAAAGTAGGAGGACTCGTTAAGGTGGCGAAAGAAAAACGGAAAGCCGGCAGGAAAAAACGCATCGCCCTGACAAGCACATCGGGCGTCGCGCACATCCAGGCCACATTCAACAACACAATTATATCCATCACGGACAATCAAGGGAACGTGATCTCTTGGTCGAGCGCCGGTCAAGTGGGCTTTTCCGGATCCCGGAAAAGCACCGCATACGCGGCCCAATTGTGCGCCGAGCAATGCGCGCAAAAGGCAAAAGATATCGGCCTCAAAGACGTCCGAATCCATGTGAACGGACCCGGAGCCGGTCGCGAGTCAGCCATCCGCGCCATACAAGCGGCAGGCCTGGAAGTGACCTTGATAAACGACGTAACGCGGATTCCCCACAATGGGTGTCGCCCGCGCAAACGCCGCCGAGTATAAGTACCGAGTATAAACACATTGACGAGTTGCGAAGAGTCCGCGCCAACCGGCGCGGTAACGAAGCGTAAAGTCCCTTGCCTCAGGGAGTATCAAATATGATTTCAGAAGAATTCGTGATTCCAAAGTGGGTCAAGATCGAAGACGGAGCGACAGAACGCTTCGCCCGATTCAGCGTAGAACCCTTCGAGAGGGGTTACGGCACCACTATCGGAAATTCACTACGCCGCGTGTTGCTCGCATCGTTGACGGGCGCGGCCGTGACCGCCGTCCGCCTCGAAGGGATCAACCACGAATTTTCCGCCATTCGTGGTGTGCAAGAAGACGTAACCGACATGGTTCTCAACTTCAAGCGCTGCCATCTGCGCCTCACAGGCGAGACCTCGCTCATCTTCTCCTACATACACAAAGGCAAAGGCGAAGTGACCGCAGGCGACGTGTTCAAAGAACAAGAATCCATCGAATGCCTCGATCCCGATCACGTCATTTTTACCGCCACCAACAAGACCGCCAAAATTGAAATGGAGATCAAAGTCGCTACCGGCCGGGGCTACACCACCGCCGATCGCTTTGAACTCGAACACGCGCCCCTGGGCACCGTGTACCTCGATGCAAGCTTTTCACCCGTCACCAAGGTCAACTTCCTCGTAGAAGACGCCCGCATCGGCCAGACCACCGACTACGACCGCCTCCTGTTAGACGTGTGGACCACCGGCGCTATCAATCCAGAGCAGGCCCTCGAAGAAGCGGCGAATTTGATCATCGAGCACCTCAAGATCTTCTCCAACCAGAAGACCAGCGACGATGAACTCACCGCATCCGGCGGCACGGAAGATCCCGAAATGGCGCGCACCATGAGCCGGCCGGTCGAGGAATTAGAGCTGAGCGTTCGAGCGGCCAACTGCCTCAAAGCAGCCAGCATTAGCACCATCGGAGAGTTGGTTTCCTATTCCGAGCCCGAGATGCTCGGTTTCCATAACTTTGGCAAGAAATCGCTCGACGAAATCAAAGCGATACTTGAGTCGCTCGGCCTGTCACTCGGCATGAATGCCGCAGATAACGGCCGCGACAACAGCACCGAAGACGAAACAGAGGCACCCAAAGAAACCGAAAACTCCGAAGAAGCCGAAACAAGCGAATAACGCACAACCAGAAGACTCAACCCATTTCGCGCCGGGTTCTGACACCCGGCCGAGGAGACTGACACATGAGACACCGGAAAGCCGGTCGGCGCCTGGGACGCACCACATCCCACAGAAAGGCCACCATGAAATCGCTGGCCATTGCGCTCTTTACGCACAAAGCCATCGAGACCACCGTAGCCAAAGCCAAAGAATTGCGCCGTTTCGCCGAACCCTTAATCACCCTGGCCAAAAACGATTCCTTGAACAACCGTAGGCGCGCCTTCGCCGCACTGCGCGACGACTATGTCGTCGGGGTGCTATTCACCGAGATCGGGCCCGCCTTTTCCGATAGACCCGGAGGCTACACCCGAATCCTCAAGCGCGGAAACCGCTTGGGTGACGCCGCACCTGTGTCACGCATCGAGCTGGTCGGCATAGGCGAATACGTAGAAGAAGACTAGCCCCATCAAACTCCGGGGAGTGTACGCGAGGCCTTACGTCCTGCCTTCCCCGCACAATGTTCCCAGTGGGTTCCTTGTAGCAAACCAGCGCGTTTGCTAAAATACCAGTCCGGTTCCACATATGCGTACCCGTAGCTCAGCTGGATAGAGTGCCTGGCTACGGACCAGGAGGTCGCAGGTTCGAATCCTGTCGGGTACGCCATCTAAATTACCCAAGACCAACAGCTCTCCTAGTTGACCTGTTGGTCGTTTTTCGTCCAGAATTCGCCTCGCTTCGCCGACCGAAGGTTAAGTGATACTGTTTTTACAGTCTGTTTCAAATCGGAAAGAAAACACTGAGCCTACACCCGTATCATAAATCTCGCCCCGTTAAGTATCTCACGCAGCAACATATCCCCACCCTTCCCGGCAGCTCATGCACGGCAAATTGCGTTTCTGCGTTCGATCTGATTCAATAGCTTTACCATTGTAGGATCGTCCTACGGGTTCAAATCCGCACCCTGCAGCAGATGCTTTGGGCCGCACGATGCGCGCCTTCTTGGATGGGCGGGTGCGGTTACCCTTGGGATGAGCCAACGCTCGTTCCCACGGAGGAACGGAATGTGGGGGCCACCGCACAAAGTGAAGGTGGAGTCGAGTCCGGAGACAGTATGCCGCGAAATGATCCGATTGGCGCCGTAAAAAGCGCGGAAGTGCCTCTTTGGCCGTTGCTTTCTCTTTCTAGCTTCCGCGCGACAATCGTACTGGTATCACTGATACTTGTGCCAGGTGCTTTTAGTGTGATGAGTGCCCATTCCTCAAGCTCGTGGTTTTGGTTGCCACTCATTGTGCTCGGAGGGGCCGAATTCGCACTTGTCATCCTATTGGTGACCGCCGTAAATTTGATGCTCTTCCTCCTTTTCCCGGCTGATTTCTACAGGGATGGACTGCTGGGCACCGCCGTCGTCGTGGCCCTAGCGCTCGGGGCCTACCGGAAATTCGGACTCTGGGTCGATGAAGGCACGCCTCGCGGTGATCGGTACAAAGGCTTTCAGCCCTACATTGTGGGAAGCACCATCGCTCTGACAGCCTTCTTCGCCGTGAGTCTATTCTTTCGCAATCTTTCCGTATTTGAGTCTGCCGCTTGGATGACGCTTTACGGGTTTACCTCAAGGAGCCTTCCAAGACTCGCCCCTCGGGCACGGATACAAACCTCTTCCGTGATCGTTCTTGTGCTATCGAGTATATGCAGTCTCCTTCTATTGGAAGCTGGTGCTCGTCTTCTCTGGGAGCCTCCTCAATTGAATGCCGCTCGTGAGCCGCACGAAGAGGCAATATTCATGCTCAAGCCGAAGGCATCGGGAAGGTATCTCATCGACCTAAATGACCAGACTAAGCGGGAAGTGCTCTTTCAAATTTCAACTCAGGGTCTGCGCAACGAGTACGTTCCCGAGAAAGCGCCCGACGAGTTTCGTATCCTACTCCTGGGAGATTCCTACACGATGGGCCACGGATTGCGCGACGACGAGACATTCGCCCATCTCCTTCAGCGGAAACTAGATAAAGGTTTTCCCCTTACGAAGCTTCGAGTCATCAATGGTGGTGTGGGCGGATACGCACCGTGGCAAGAACGCATTTTCTTGAATGAACGTGGATTCGTACACGAACCGGATCTGGTCATACTGCAACTCTTTCCTCCGAACGACGTGGAAGGTAGCACGGCCAAGACAAACGAGCGTCTGCAAGCCTTTAACCCTGAATGGAATCAGGTTCTCCGCAACTACAAGAGGCGAAACGAATTGCCTTTCGCGACAGAGCGGTGGCTGGTACGCCATTCGAGGGCATACGAACGCCTGACAAAAATCATGGACCGGAACGGGCCAGCTTATTCCATACTGAGCAATTTTCGACTAATTCCCCATGCCTCCTACCCGAGTCTGATACCGCAGACCAAGCGCCCGTATTTAGCAGAAGTGTGTTTGCGCGATTGGTATCCGGAATTGTATCGGGCCTGGGAGAGGTACGCGGACGATATACTCGGAATCGCATCCGATTGTAAGGAGCGCGGTATAGCCATCGCGGTTTTCGCCCACTCCGATATAAATTCGCTATATCCCGAGAACTGGGAAAGATTGAACCAACGTTGGGCAGAGACCCCCTACGAAATGAACAAGGATATCCGGCTCACGGCCGAACTGTGCAAGACTAACGATATCCCATACATCGACGTTCTTTTGCGAATGGTGGCGCACGGTGTGCCTGAGGAGATCTTTTTCAAGCACGACGGGCACTTTGCGCCCACAGGCGCCCGCCTCGTCGCGGAGGCATTGTACAATTATGTAACTTCCCGACACCTAGCAAATCCCTAACCGCTCCGCCATGAGCTTAACTAATACGCTGGCCGATACTTATGATGCCCCGATGGAACTTTTTTCCAGAATCCGGGTATTAGCAAGTTGGACGTAACCGAACTTTCCGGAGAATTACCGATGCACCATGAACCGCAGCCCGACCACCCTCACACGCGGGGCAAACGTAAGTGGGCGAGAATTCTTGTGAAGACCAGCGCCATAGTCGCTATTCTGGTCCTCACGCCCCTTTTCTTTTTGTCGGGCAACCAATCCAGCAACGAAAGCACGACCTTCGCGGCTGTCCGGGGAGACCTGAAGATCAGTGTCCTGCAGGGCGGCACCGTGCGGGCCCTCGAGTCGCAAGAGGTCAAGTCCCACGTCAAGGGGTGGCCCAAGATCATTTCCATCGTCGACGAAGGCTATCGAGTTACGGCCGAGGACGTGGCCAATGAATTGGTCTTGGTGGAGCTTGAGCGGGCGGACTTGGAGGAGAGGCAAATCGAGGAAACACTCTCTTATCAAGGCAAAAGAGGCGATCTCGACCGAGTTGTAATGGATCTAGAGATGCAAATCTTGGAACGCGACAGGAATATGAAGGAAGCCGAACTGCGAAGAAAGTTTGCCCGATTGGATTTCGAGAAGTACATGGGCGTCGAGGCGTCCAACGAAATCCTGGAGAAACTGGACCTGGAAACGCTCATACTCTCCGGGCAGGCTACCGGTAGCTATAGCGTCGACTTAGAGCTGCCAGAATTAGACCTGCCAGAATTAGACCTGCCAGACGAAGACTCCGCGGAGATCGAAGACGAGGTCCCAGCCGCCTCATCAGGTCCAAGTCTTACGGTCACGAAGGCCCATATCGGAGTCGAGCCATCGCCCGAGGAGAGCCCGACGGAAGTTCCGGACGAACCAGCGGACCTAGAAGTAGAAATGGTGATGAGACAAATCCCGGACGTGGATTTCCATGAGTACGCGAGCCCGGAGAAGCTGGGCGACGGTGAAGCGTCGCAGAGGCTCCTTGATTTTGACGATAGGGTGTCCATGGCAGAACGAAAACTGAAGCTCGATGAGACGAAGCTCGAGGGCACGAGACGGCTTTTTGAGAAGGATTTTGTCAATCGGAACCAGCTTGAGACCGAGGAAATGCAAGTGGAGAACAGCCGGTTGGCAGCGAAGTCCGCCCGGACGTCCAGAAGCCTTTTCCTTCGATACGAATTCCCGAAGGACGCACAGCAGCGGCTCTCCGACTACGAGGATGCGCTTAGCCGTTACGTCCGTCGAGATATAGAGACCCGGAGACATATTGTCGGCATAGGGACTGACTTGATTTGGAAAAGAAAAAGTGTCGATCATCGCCTTGAGAAGCTCGATGAAATCGCCGATCAGTTGGAGAGAACCATCGTCACGGCCGAGCGTGAGGGCTTGGTAGTTTACGGCGGCGTAGACAAGGAACAGTGGGGCGGGGACAAGATCAAGGAAGGCGCGTCTGTTCGTCAATGGCAAACCATCCTCACGATTCCCGATATGACCACCATGATAGTCCTCGTGAAAATTCACGAGGCCGATATCAGTTCCATCGAGCTCGGGCAAAGGGCGGACATCGTTTTCGATTCGGAACCCGATCAGCCGCTCACGGGAGTCGTTGACAAAGTGTCCGTTCTAGCCAATTCACAAGAAGCCGCGATGAATCCCGATTTGAAGGTCTACGACGTTACGGTGCGAATCGATGGGACCCACGAATGGGTGATGCCCAGCATGTCCGCGAAAACGGAAATTCAGGTAAAGGCACTCTCGGAGGTGGTGTATATTCCGATCCTCGCGATTCAAGCCAGGGGCGCGGAGCGATTCTGCTATGTGGACAACGGCGGCAGCAAGCCGGAACGGCGCGTCGTCGAAACGGGCGACTTCAACGACCGGTTTATTGTCATTGCCTCCGGACTTGAGGAGGGGGAGCGTGTACTTCTCAATCCGCCGGTTGACAAAACTATTGAGAGTGAAGAGCCGGACGTGGAACAAGACAGCGAGAACTCCGACCCCGGCCTCGTGAAGATCCCAGGCCTATCCGAAGATAGCTGAAGCTAGAGCGCTACACACTGCGAGCAATCCAACGTCGGCTCCATACAAACCTTGGGCCATCGTCCCACCTAATTTTTCGATGCTGCGCGGATGAGCGTGACGCAACAGGAATCCATGTTTTACTATGCAGGAAGACTTAGAAAAAATCCCGTTCACCGTTGCCATTAAGGGAAAATTCCTGCGTGCTCAGCGTGTGGTTAAGGTGGGATTCAAGAGCCTTTGGAATCACCGCCTTCGCAGCCTCCTGACCATGTCCGGCATTGTGTTTGGCGTCAGTTCCGTCATCGCCATGCTCGCCGTGGGAGAGGGTGCCAGTTACGAAGCCCAGGAACGGATCAAGCGCCTCGGAAGCAACAACATCATCCTGCGCAGCGTAAAGCCGGCCGAGGGGCAAAAGTCCACATCAGCGGATGTTGAGTTTCGCGTAAGCAAATACGGTCTCCGTTACCTGGATGTTGAACGCCTTCAAGACACCATTCCCGGCATTAGTGTCGTCGTTCCCTTACGGGAAATTCCGAGTGTCGTCTGGCATGAGCGTCAAAAGGTTGACGTCATAATAAAAGCCACCGTGCCTTTCTACACGGAAATTAAAAACCGGAAAGTGGCGAGAGGGCGGTTCTTCAATGAGGTGGAGAATGCCGCCAGGACAAATGTCTGTGTACTCGGAACCGATGCGGCCAACGCGTTGTTCCCTGCCGAAGATCCCTTGGGAGAGACTGTGCGGATTGGGAGCGATTTCTACCGCGTAGTCGGTATCGCGAGTCCCGATGTGAACGCTTCGAAAACCGCGCAAGTAAACTCGAATGCTGAATCGGAGTCAAGCACATATGAAATATTCGTGCCCTTATCTTCGGCCAAGAGCCGGTTTGGAGAACTGCTCATACGGCGTAGCAGCGGCAGCATGGAAGCAGAACGCGTCGAGCTGCATGAACTAACGGTCCAGATAAACGATCTGGACGCCGTCGCCGAAATCGCCGCGATCATCGCGACTGATTTGGATCGGACCCACGACAAAGAAGACTACGAGATGACCGTGCCGTTGACGCTGCTGAATCAGGCCAAGCGAAGCAAGCGGATGTTCAGCATCGTGCTGGCAACCATCGCGGGCATATCGCTGCTGGTCGGCGGCATAGGCATCATGAACATCATGCTGGCAAGCGTCACCGAGCGAACCAGGGAAATCGGCATTCGGCGGGCCATGGGCGCACGACGGCGCGACATCATCTCCCAGTTCCTCATCGAAACCGTGATCCTGTCCGGCATCGGCGGGCTGTTGGGCGTCGTCCTGGGCGTGACCATTCCCTTCGTCATCGAAGCCTTCGCCGAAATGGATACCATCATTGTATTCTGGTCGCCGCTCTTGGCCTTTTCAATTTCCGCCATCGTCGGCATCATATTCGGAATCTATCCCGCTATGCGCGCCGCCAACATGGATCCCGTCGAAGCCTTGCGCCACGAATAGGCATCCATTCGTCACCCATTCTTCCAGCGTTTGAGCTTCCGCCACAGCGTGTTGCGTCCGATGGCTAAAACCTTCGCGGCTTTCGCTTGATTATGCTTACAACGACGCAGCACCGATTCAATATGGGCCCGCTCCGCAGATTCCAGTGTCAGCGATTCCTGTTCCGGCGGGTCCGTCGAATCGGCCGCAACCGCTAAGGCGCGTTGAATCATCAGCCCCGCCTCTTGCGGTTCGAGCGGCACGAACAGATACCCATACACGCCCCGGCTCATGGCCGCAACGGCATCCCCAATTCCCGAGGCCGTCGTCAGGATC
>JAPYPO010000454.1 GCA_029937645.1 Candidatus Hydrogenedentota bacterium | reverse complement strand
GATCCGGACAGGGGCAGGGATCCGTCTTCGTTGCCCACGACGGCGCGTCGATGGGATCGGACCTGCCGGAGACCTCCTACGGCGAGGACGGCGGCCTCGCGCGAGGCGACCACGTGCGCCACCCGTACTTCGGCGACGGGTGGATCAGCCGGTGGCGCGTTGCGCTTATTTACAACTCTCACGGAAACTACAAAAAACATCAAGGTGGCCAAGAGCGGACCCAATGTCACGAGATAGAGATAAGTAAAAGCAAGCAGACCGTCGCCTGATTCATCAAGTGTTTGACGAATATAGGGCCGACCCAGCTCGGACCCAGTGAAAAATATCAGAAATGAAATAAGTAAGAAGATCCATCTGGCAATGAATTCGCCTTTACGAGGAGCCAGTCCCGCTTTGCTCATCAAGAGCTTACTAAAACGGACATAGAACGCAATGGCGATAAGCGTCGCGGGAAAGACGTAGAGCATCTCTCCGAGGGTGTCGGGAGATATCGATATTGGGTACAAGAAAATCACACCAAAAATGGCGAGTGTACCGACAGTTGCCTTTATGTGCGCTTTCGTGGCTGCTCTGAAGAGCGCAACCCCATTATAGGCTGCGAGCAACCCGGGAATAGCGACGGGTAGCAGCACGATGATGAACACAATGTCAGACGAATTATCCGCGCTGGTTAAGGCTAGGGCGAACGTGCTGAGCGCAAGCATGAATAGACATGCGAACCCGCAAAGCGCGACTACAAATCCCACCGCTGTGTTTAGGCTAATTCGCGTCATGGTACCTGCCTTGATGAATCGTCGTGCAGTAAATGTGGAAGATTGATCCCCTGGCTTGATGGGGTGCCCTTCGCTTGTATGAAATGTATCAGTGTGGTGCAGTAGTGTCAAGAGGAAACTGTTCCGTGGTCCCTTCGGCGACATGACGCACGGAGCGGGGTACGAACAGTAGTCTTCGCAGCTCGCGAGTACGCTCGCCCTCCCGTGGGGCCCGCTTCCGAAGGCTGGCGTCTTCGGACGCCGACTGGCGCGCCTCCGCCAAGATCGGATAGTCTTGTCGTTTGGCGCACAACCCTCGGAGCGAATCAATGAGTGACACGAAATGGAACGTATATCTTTCGGGCGAAATCCATACCGACTGGCGCGAACGCCTTGTCGAGGCTGTGGAGCGCGCGGGGCTGCCCGTGGCGTTTTCCGGGCCCGTCGCGGATCACGCGTCGAGCGATGACTGCGGCGTCGCGATTCTTGGCGAGGAAGAGGATCGCTTCTGGAAAGACCATAAGGGCGCCAAGCTCAACGCCATCCGAACACGCTCCCTCATCCAGAAAGCCGACGTCGTAGTCGTCCGCTTTGGCGAGAAATACAAACAGTGGAACGCGGCCTTCGACGCGGGGTATGCGTCGGCCCTGGGAAAGCCGATCATCACGCTGCACAGTCCCGACATCGGCCACGCCCTCAAGGAAGTAGATGGGGCGGCCTTAGCCGTCGCCGAAACGACGGACCAAGTCGCCCGCATCCTTCACTACGTCATCGAAGGCGATCTCGATTCCGCTGCCAAAGGGAAGATCGGTTTCGTTTGATGGGTAGGACCAGCGACCGCTCATGACTTGGCATCTCATCGAGGGCGAAAAAGGCTGCGCCTACGCTCGAGAGAACGATTGCGTGGCCGTCATCGTCGACGCGTTGCGCGCGAGCGCCACGGCAGCGATGTTGCTCCACGCCGGGGCGGTTGATTTACAGATGGTTCGCGATGTGGACGGCGCGCTCGAAGCGAAGATCGCTATGCCGGACGCGCTCCTCTTCGGAGAGCGGGGCGGGCTTCCTCCCGAAGGTTTCGATTTCGGGAACAGCCCTCGCGAGGCGGAACACGCCAAAGGCCGCCGCGTCATCTTCACAACGACCACCGGCACCGGTCGCCTCGTGGATGCCTACGGAGCGCCGGAAGTGTATATGGGCACCACCGTCAACGCCCTGGCCGTCGCCCGCGCCGCATCTGCGCACCGTAAAGACGTCGTATTGATTCCGGCGGGGTTGGCGGGCGACCCCGAGTTCGATGCCCAAGAAGATTGGGTGGCAGCCGTCGCCATCGCCCTCGTGGCCGACGCCGCTATTGGAGAAGGCGCGGCCAACTACCGCGAATGGAAACACCTCATCGAACTCGATGGCGTCGCAAAACTTTTCGAGACCGCTCCCCACGCGGCGAAGCTTGAGGCCATCGGACTCAGCGACGATGTCCTCTATTGCGCGCAGATGAACCTTACGACTGCGGTGCCCATCGTGCTAGGCAAGACTGAGCACGGGCTCTCCGTCGGGCTTGCTCCCTCTGCCAGCGCGTAATTTCCCTTCGTCCGACAGTGCCTGAATTTAAGTCTTAACCTTATACATACAAAGGGTTTATTTCTATTACGACGATCGCGAACAATCAATACTTGACTTCAACGATAACTTATGTAATAATAGACTCCTTCTCTCGAAACTTCTCGCCGTGATCACCACGGATATGGGTGAACAACAGGTACCCCATGGAAACAGCCACCGCAATCGATCCGAAGCTCATCGATGAACTCAACGCCATGGAACCCGAGGCGCTTCTGGCCTGGGCGTATGCGTCGCATGGCGGCCGCGCCGGGATCATCTCTAGTTTTCAAGATACCGGCTGCGCCATGATCGATATGGCCCACCGCGTTGCGCGCGGTCTGCGGGTTCTCACCATCGACACCTTGCGGCTTCATCCGGAAACCTATGCGCTCATCGACGAAATAGAAGCGCGCTACGAGATCAAAATCGAGCGCTACACACCGGATCCCGGTAGCCTCAAGAAGATGATAAACCAGCACGGTACCTATCTCTTCTTCGACAGCAAACCTAAGCAGGAACATTGCTGCCAAGTGCGCAAAGTCGAGCCTAATCTGCGTGCCCTCCGAACCGTCGACGTCTGGATCACGGGGCTTCGCCGCGACCACTCCGGCAGTCGCAACGATACACCGAAAGCCTCGGTCGTCCAACAGGAGTGGGGTCCCGTCATCAAACTGGCGCCGCTCGCGGAATGGGATACCGGGCGCGTCCAAGCATACAACGAGGCAAACAACGTGCCGCACAACCCCCTCTATGCCCAGGGGTACACCAGCATCGGCTGCGTGGTGTGCTCAACGCCCACCCTTCCTGGGGAAGACAAGCGTGCGGGCCGCTGGCGGTGGTTTAACAGCACGGCAGACAATGATAAAGAATGCGGTATCCACACCGAAGGTGGCGGAATCTAGTGCATTGGTTTATAAAAAAGCCAACGTATGTCCGCTCAGAAAAGCCACGCTTTATGTCATTGCGAGTACGAACCCGCTTCGCGGGAAATTGGGATAAGGACAAAAGCGAGAACCGGGTGGCACCTTCAAACTTGTTTGGAGGTGCCACCCAAGACTGTGAAAATTTATGTCCTTAACAGGAGCGACCGCAGGAAGCGACGTGGCAATCTCTTCAACATAATGTCGTCTGCCAAAAGAGATTGCTTCGCTTCGCTGTTAAGAAAGTAATTCTCCAGTAT
>JAPYPO010000453.1 GCA_029937645.1 Candidatus Hydrogenedentota bacterium | reverse complement strand
GAGCCCCTTTCTTATCCCAATTTCCCGCGAAGCGGGTTCTGACTCGCAATGACAACATAAGTTGGCTTCTTTATGAAAAAACACTAGCTAAAAATACCTTAATCAACACCGCAACTCCCCAAAACAGAACCCGGCGGACTCCATCGCAGAGTCCGCCGGGCTTGATTGTAAATCTGGTGGGAATTAGATTCCCGGTTCGAGCTTGATGATCGAGGCGAGGCCACGTTCCGAGTGCCGTGGGGGGGCTTGGGAGTTCGACGTCCAGATGTTGCCGTCGTCGTCAATCTCGATTTCACGCATAAAGGTTACCTGAGAAGGCAACCGGTATTCCGTGAAATGCCCCGACTTCGGATCGAGATGAATCAGCGTGTCGCTGCCCGTACCCGTAATCCAGACCGCGCCCGTCTTGCGATTGATATTCAACGCGTAAGGAAGCCGGTTGCTCGCGTCGGGCATATCATAGATTTTCCATTTCTCCGTCTCCGGGTTAAAGCGTCCAATGACGCCGGTGCCCCAGGCCGGAACCCAGATCATGCCTTCGGCATCGACCTGCAAACGGCGCGGCCCACGGAATGGAGGATTCCACTCCTTGATATCGCCGTCCTCCACACTCGGATCGATCCGGCCAATGCGGTTCCCGTTCAGCTTCGCGTACCACACCATTCCGTTCGGCGCGATATCGATGCCATACGGCGTCCGACCGCGCGACTCACCCCGTCCGCCACCAACGGCCTGATCCGCGCTCAGCAGCTTGTACTCCTTTACATCATAGGGGGGATTCGGACTGAGGCTATACACTTCGCGCCCCGTATCCGTGTACCAAATGTACCCCGTGTTATGGTCGACGCGAAGCGTGTGTGGATTACCGCCCCGAGGCGCTGGGGCTGGCCCACTAGACATGATGACAAACTCTTTAGTTGTAACATCGAATTTCCCCATCTTACCCACACTCGGCATCGTCAGCCACATGTTGCCATCGGCGTCAGCCTCGATCGAGTGAATGCCTGAGCGCGGATTGGCCTTCTCATCAACGGTCGCAAACGTCGGCATAATGTACCAAGTCATGTCGTCCGTTTTCGTGTCGAGCTCGATCACGGCGTCGTTCTTCGGGTCAATGGCATAAACCAGGCCGTTTTTGCCGACCTCAATGTCGTGAATGAACGCGGGGAAAGGCTGCCGGTACTTCGTGGTGTCATTCCCGAGCGGCCCCTCGGTATTCGTCCGCGCGCCCACATCCCATTCGGTGATCCGCGAATCCAAAATGCTATCTTCGGGCTCTGGCGGTCCCGCGTATTCCGGCCACTTCTCTACGGCCTCATCGGAGTAGGCGTCAAGAAGCCGCGAGACAATGCTCCCCTGCAAGTGCTCGTATAACCCACCGAACCCATCCATCCGGGTAACCATCGTCGTCCAATCAACGGGTTCCTCAGGCGAACGAAATCCTAGCGTACCAACCTGATGGCAGTACGCGCAGAACATCTTGAAGTTTTCTTTATCCTCGTTGCTGTCAAACTTCAACAAGCCGAGCAAATTGTCCGCCCTGCGCTGAAGGTTGATGTCTTTCGCCGGCTCCATGTTCAACGTCACCGAAGTCGACTGAGACGATCCCGCCTTAATCCCTTCAAGCGTATTGTCCTCGAGTCCGATAAATCGACCCCGAATGTTGAACGCTTTCGAGGCCAGTCCGTCGATCGTGAATGTACCGTCCGCAGCAGACAAAACTGAAATACTCTTACGAAAGCCGCCATGAAAGTCTTCGTCAATAGCCGAAACCATCACACCGCGCAGTGGAGTGCCCGAAGCGTCCTTCACCACGCCCGTCACACTCTCGCTCCACGCGCCAACGCCGCCCAATACAAGCGCCGCTGCAAAACTAAAAAGACCTACCTTCTTCATCATTTCGTTACTCCTTCTTCAATTAAGTACGAGTTAGCATGAATAATGCTCGGCGCAAATCAAACGGAATCATACCATTCTAACTGAAAAGAAACAGAAAATGGTCCTCAGCCTCCCCAAAGCGAATTTACGGCCGAGTACGGTCCCCAGTACGGCGTCTACTCAATACGGCCAGCGTCGCACCAGCGACCAGCAACACCATGACGTCACCGAGGGCATCGAAATGCGATATTCCGACAAGCCCGTTGGCTCCGCAGCCTGGTCCGGTGCCGGCCGAATCGGTGAAAAGCGCCTCATATTCTGTGAAGTAAATTGAGGTCGTCGCCTCAAATCCAGAATCCACCCCCAGAAACAACCAGAGGCTGCCCGAATCGTCAGTCGTCGCCTCAAACGCTACCGTTCCCTCATTCGACGCGGCCAACAAGACATAGTCATTCGTACCGTCTTCCGGCTTGCCAAAGGTGCTGAGAACGATAGCCTCTGCGCCACCTTGCGATTGGTTGCCAACATCCGTCGTCATCCGATACCAACTCAGGTCATCCACAAACCGATCCGGCCTATCAGGCGTCGCGCCGACTTTAATCCATACACTTTCCGAGGGGCTACCGCCTACGCCGAACAGACCTTCCGGCACATTCGAGGCAAAAACAACATCAAACTCGATATGGTACGTTGTGGTTGATAGTAGACCGTCGACTTGCTTCGCGAAATACATCAGCAAGTCATCGCTGTGATTGTTCCCCGTGATGAAGAGCGCGCCGCCCGGACCCAGTTCTGAAGGACGCGACCGATGGTCCGATTCCAACTCGTAGAAATCCTCGTCGCCCACAGGATAATCCGCAAAGCCGCCAATCCACCCATGGCCGCTGGACGAAAAATCAAACGAATACGTGACCTGGGCGGTCGCGGAAAATCCGAACAGGGCCATCACCCCAAAGTCTATCCACACGCTTCGTATCAGCATGTTCAACACCGGCCTCCTGCTAAAAACAATCTGAAAAATGGCAGCACGATATTCGAAGTCCTAATCGGCTTGCGGGTCGTATTGGAAGGTCAACCGGATAGACCCGTCGGCATCCCTCAGATTCACAACGATGGGATCCAGACGTCCGTAGGCTTCAAAATAAAGATCGCGGATGGGCGTCAGGTCATAGACCTGCTCTTCCAAGAGAACGGAGTCACATGCGTCGTCATGGTCCTCGTGGGATAGCCACGTGGAAATTTGTACGGGAAACGATTCGGCAAAGGTATCGGAAGCAAGGTACGTGAAATCATGTTGCACGCAACCGCCGGAATAATCGACCTTAAGGTATAGATAATTACAGGCTTGATCCCATTCCGTTATTCCGAGAGCGTCCATGGGGAAGGAAGCTCGCGCCGGCTCGTCTGCAATCGTGACCAGGGGTGGTATCTCGCCGTCGTCATCCAAGGCCGGAATATCGGTTTCACAAGGAAAAACCGGGAAATTGCATGACCTGTTGCCACCCAAAAGGGCGAACGCGAGAATGAAGAGACTTGCCAAGCAGATTGGAGTTTTCATAGAAGGTCAATGCCTTTCTCGTGAATACCCAAATTCCATGGGCGTAGGAGAATTCCCTATGCGTAGGAGGCTGCGCCTCAGATCGAGTTGCCGGT
>JAPYPO010000017.1 GCA_029937645.1 Candidatus Hydrogenedentota bacterium | reverse complement strand
GTCTTGATACAGGGTCGCATTGGGTCCCACGATGTCGCTCTGGCTCATGAGGCCAGCTATGTCCGAGAAGAGCTTCGGTGCGTACGCGATCTGCCGCTCCTTGGTATTCCTAATCGCGTCCAGGCTATCGATATCGTCCGGGACGAGTTCGGCTAGGGTGGTCGGAAACGACCCGGTGTCATCCCGGAATTTCTGAATAGCGGCAAAGAGCTGTGACACTTCTTCCTTCAGTTCTTCGATACTGGCGAGCCGATTCGTATCTTCTTCGGTCATCTTACGGAAGGCCAAGGTTAAGGAGAGGGGTTCGCCCTCGGAACCCATTTCCTCCGGCAATACACCGGTCAGAGTGGCTCGGGTAAACGCTGTGTTGAACTCCCCACTCAACGACGCCGCCATGCCATTCAATCCGAACAATTTCACATGCGTTCCAAGAATCGTCCCATTTCCAATGGCTGCGACGGTGCCGCCCTCGTCCCCCGATTCAATGTAAAGACTCGTGCCCTGCAAGCGAAAGCGTACGGGGTTGGGGAGAGCGTGTTTCATCGCCTGCTCGTCGCCGGGCCACATGCTGACGTCGCCGGGCCACACGCTGAGAAGCCAAAGGCCCTCACTAATAGAATTCACGGAGCCCTCGGGCTCCACCGCGCTAACAATTTCTACGTCACTCGCGGGCACCGGAAGCTCTTCGACTAATTCCTTCGGAGCCTCGGCGGGCTCCGGCTCCTCGAACGAAGGGACCGGCTCAGGAACGGCGTCTATTCGCGCCGTCATTTCGGGCTCGAACTGCGACGTCGTGTCCTCACTACCCCGAGTCACCATAAAGACTAGCACCGCGATTCCAACCGCCAGGAGTCCTGCCGCAGCACCGGGTAACCCAATATTCAATCCGCCCAAGCCGCCGCCTGCCAACGCGCTCGCCCCCGCCGTTTCCCATGCCACCGTTGCCGCAGCCACAGCAATCGAAATCTTCTTCGACTGCTCCGAGTACGACTTCTTCGGTTGCAGCGTGCCCTCCAGTTCGGGCAGGAGTTCCCGGCTAAGTTCCTCGCGCGCACGTTGGAGTCGCTTCAACGCCGCCATACGCGAGATGCCCAAGGCCGACGCAATTTCCCGCGCGCTCTTGCCCGCGAAATAGTGGAGCATGAGCACTTCCCGATGCGATTCATCCAGATTTTCCACATGGCGATGCAGCAGTTCGTTGACTTCATTTCTTGCCGCGTCGCTGAGTTCCGGCTGCGGGGCTTCCACAGCCTCCTCGGCGGCCTCTCGTTCGCGGATTCGCTTGCTCAGTAGCGTGTTCGCCACGTTGCGCGCGATAGTCGTGAGCCAGCCCTCCACCTTGCGCGGTTCACGCAGCGAATCCATTTTCTTGAAGGCCCTAAGAAAGGTTTCCTGAGCCACGTCCTCAGCGTCAGCGTGATTGCCGACGCGGGCATACGCCACCGCGTAGACGCTCGGAAGATAGCGCTGGACCAACACATCGAACGGGACGCGGTCGCCCGACAATACTTGGCGGATGATCGCGGGGTCCTTGGGGCTTTTGGTGGTCAGCATGGATGGGGCCTCCGTTTTACGAATTAATTTCGCGACTCGCCCATACTGACCTCAGTATGCCCCAAATGATGACAGGAAACTTCACCTGACCCTCTCAACAAGACGACCCCGTTGGGGGCGTTTCGGGCCTTTACCCTCGAAAATTTGCTATAACTACCCACTTACTTACTGGCGCGGGCAGTCTTTCGCCAGCTTACTCTGTGGAATTTTCGCTTCAAAACCGCCGCGATACCGTAGGGAGAAGAACCATGGCCTATAAAGAAATTCTGTACGACGTGTCGGATGCTATTGCCACATGTACGCTAAATCGCCCAGACAAATTGAATGCCTGGACCGGCACGATCGAGGAAGAATTGCGTGACGCCATGTTCAAGGCGGAGGCGGACGACGCGGTCCGCGTGATTATCCTGACGGGCGCGGGACGGGGCTTCTGCGCGGGCGCGGATATGGGTAGCCTCAGTGCCACGGCGGATAAGCCGCGCACGCTCGAGGAAGATCAGGAGCGTATGAAGGCAGCGGCCCCGCGGCGCGAAGACATCCGCGCGGATTTCTCGCAGAAGTACTCCTATTTCCCCTCGATCAACAAACCGATCATCGGCGCGATCAATGGCGCGTGTGCTGGGCTTGGCCTCGTGATGGCTTGTTATTGCGACATGCGGTTCGCGTCGGACACGGCGAAGTTTACAACGGCCTTCGCGCGGCGCGGCCTCATTTCGGAGCATGGGCTGAGCTGGACGCTTCAGCGGATCGTGGGCCTTGCGAATGCGCTGGATTTAACGATCTCCGCCCGCGTGTTTCTGGCGGATGAGGCTTTGCAAGTGGGGCTGGTGAATCGAGTGTTTGCCGCGGATTCCTTCATGGAAAGTGTGATGGCATACGCGACGGAGTTGGCGACCATGGTATCGCCTCGATCGATGGGGGTTATCAAGCAGCAGATTTACAACGCGCAGTTTGAGACGCTTGAGGAATCGACCCAGGTGGCGAACGAGGCAATGCGCGGGAGCTTTATGTGCAGCGATTTTAAGGAAGGGGTGGCGCATTTTGTGGAGAAGCGCCCGCCCGCCTTTACGGGAAGATAGCCAATCGTTCCTCTGAGAACCTTTCTGTAGTTCATAAAATTATAAGAACCACGAATGGACACGAATACACACGAATTGTGAGGGTATTCGTGTGTATTCGTGTCCATTCGTGGTTCAAAGTCTGGTATAGACATCGTCTGAAAGCTGGAGTGTAGAAATGAGCATGTCGAAGTTGTTAATTGCCAACCGTGGCGAAATTGCTGTGCGTATCGCGCGCGCCGCCGCGGAACTGGGCCTGGAGTCGGTCTCCATATACTCGGAGGATGATGCGTTTTCTCTGCACACACGAAAAACAGACGAGGCCCGCCCGTTGCGTGGGGTCGGTGCGGCGGCGTATCTGGATGCGGAGCTGATTGTATCGGTGGCAAAGGAGGCAGGCTGCGACGCGCTCCACCCGGGCTACGGTTTCCTGAGCGAAAACGCAGCCTTTGCGCGGCTTTGCGAGGAGGCGGGCATCACCTTCGTCGGGCCTCGCCCTGAAGCGATTGATCTCTTCGGCGACAAGGCGCGCGCGCGCGAATTGGCCGCAACCTGCGGTGTGCCTGTGCTGCCAGGAACGCAAGGGCCAACGAGCCTTGATGAGGTCCGGGCGTTTCGCGATTCGTTGGGCGCCGACGGCGCTGTGATGATTAAGGCTATCGCCGGCGGAGGCGGTCGCGGGATGCGCGACGTGGGGCCGGAGGACGATTTGGAGGCCGCATACGCACAGTGCCAATCGGAAGCTCAGTCGGCTTTTGGTAGCGGCGAGGTATATGTCGAACAACTGATTTCAAACGCGCGCCATATTGAAGTACAAATATTGGGAGACCGCAGCGGAGCGATAAGCCACCTCTGGGAGCGCGAGTGCAGCATCCAACGCCGCAACCAAAAAGTAGTCGAGGTCGCGCCGAGCCCCGGCTTGGCCGAAAAGTTGCGGGACAAACTTACCGCAGCGGCGGTGCGTCTGGCGGAAGAGGCGCGCTACGACAGCTTGGGCACCTTCGAGTTTCTCATCGATGCGACAAAGGAGAACGCGGGCGCTTCCGGGGACGCTGGCGCGTTCTCGTTTATTGAAGCGAACGCCAGGCTGCAAGTGGAACATACGGTGACGGAAGAAATCACCGGAATCGATTTGGTCAAGACCCAATTGCAGTTGGCGGATGGATGCTCGCTGGAGGAACTCGGCCTATTGCAGGCGGATGTTCCGGATCCGCGGGGCTTCGCCATTCAAGCCCGAATCAACATGGAAACGCTGGGACCGGACGGTACACCCCGGCCGTCGGGCGGGACGCTTACCGTGTTCGAGACGCCGTCGGGGCCAGGCCTGCGCGTCGATACGTTTGGATACGCGGGCTACACAACGAGCCCCCGCTTCGATTCCCTATTGGCTAAGGTGATTGCGTATTCGGCCTCGAATAATTTTGCGGACGCCGCGGGGCGACTTTACCGCGCGCTAAGCGAGTTCCGTATCGAGGGCGTCTCCACGAATATCCCCTTCTTGCAAGGCTTAGTAAAGCACGCCGATTTCATCGCGAACCGGGTTAATACACGATTCGTCGAGGAGCGCATGGCCGAGATTCTCACGCCGGATGCCAAGCACCGAAAGCTCTATTTCAGCGCGAACGGTTCCCAGGCGAAGGAAGAAGACTCGGGCCCGCTTGCGGGCGTGAAGGTTGATGCAAATGACCCGCTTGCCGTGTTGGATCACGGGCGATCGGGCGAGCGATACGTAGCCGGCGCGGATGCCGCCCGAGAGGCTGCAACCATAGAGGTCGCGGTTTCAGGCGGACCCGCCGGGACGCACCCGATCCTTGCGCCGATGCAAGGCACCATCGTGAGTTTGGCCGTGCAGGAGGGCGATAGCGTTTATAAAGGCCAAGACCTTCTCGTAATGGAAGCGATGAAGATGCAACACATCATCACGGCGGAGATCGGCGGATTCATCCGTGAGATTGCCGTCGTAGTTGACGACGCGGTCTACGAAGATCATCCCCTGCTATTCATCGAGGAGGCGGATGTGGAAGTCGCGGCCGACGACGGCGGGCAAGCATTCGACCCAGATTATTTGCGCCCGGATTTGCAGGCCGTCCACGACCGGCACGCCTTTGGTTTCGACGAAGCGCGGCCCGGTGCTGTACAAAAGCGCCGGCGCTTCGGCTATCGGACAGCCCGCGAAAATGTGTATGACATATGCGACCCCGAGACTTTTGTCGAATATGGCTCCACCGTCATCGCCGCACGGCGGCTGCGCGAACCAGTCGAAGACCTGATCCGAAAAACCCCCGCCGATGGCCTCGTCTGCGGCATGGGCAGTGTCAACGGCGATCTCTTTGATGACGAAGAGCTGACGCAGTGCATCGTCTTGGCCTATGACTATACCGTGCTCGCCGGAACGCAGGGCCAGCAGAATCATCTCAAGAAAGACCGCATGTTCGAGCTGGCAGAAGAGTGCCGCAAACCGGTTATCTTCTTCACGGAAGGCGGCGGTGGTCGCCCCGGCGATGTGGACACGTTGAGGGTCGCCGGACTAGGCAACTTTGCCTTTAACTACTTTGCGCGCTTGAGCGGGCTCGTTCCGCTCGTGGGTATAGCCAATGGGCGATGCTTCGCGGGCAACGCAGTCATGCTCGGCATCTGCGATGTGATCATCGCGACGGAGGGCACCAATATCGGCGTTGGCGGGCCGGCCATGATCGAAGGCGGCGGGCTTGGCATATTCCGTCCCGAGGAAGTCGGGCCGATGGATGTGCAGGTGCCGAATGGCGTCGTCGATATCGCGGTGAAAGACGAAGCCGAGGCGGTGCAGGTCGCCAAGAAATATCTCTCCTATTTCCAAGCACCGCTCAAGGAGTGGGAATGCCCGGACCAGCGGCTCCTGCGCGGAATCATCCCGGAGAACCGGCTGCGCATCTACGACGTGCGCGAAGTGATCGAGGGCATGGCTGACGTGGACTCCGTGCTTGAGATTCGCAAAGCATTCGGGTTTGGCGCGATCACGTCGTTCATTCGAATCGAGGGACGGCCGGTCGGTGTCGTGGCCAACAACCCCGCGCATCTCGCCGGAGCTATCGACAGCGAAGGCGCGGACAAGGCTTCACGCTTTATCCGCCTGTGCGACGCCTACGACATCCCCATCCTGTACCTGTGCGATTGCCCAGGGATCATGGTCGGACCGGAAAGCGAAAAGACCGCGCTCGTCCGCCATGCGTGCCGCATGTTCGTGGTCGGCGCGAGCGTAACCGTCCCCTTCTTCACCATCGTATTGCGCAAATCCTACGGGCTGGGCGCACAGGCGATGGCGGCCGGTAGTTTCAAGGTGCCGTTCTTCACGGTCTCCTGGCCCACGGGCGAGTTCGGCGGCATGGGACTCGAAGGCGCGGTGAAGCTGGGCTACCGCAACGAACTCGCGGCCATCGAGGATCCCAAAGAACGCTTGGCGAAGTACGAAGAAATGGTCGCGGAGATGTACGAGAAAGGCAAGGCGATAAACGCAGCCTCCTTCTTCGAGCTGGACGACGTAATCGACCCCATGGATTCCAGAGATTGGATCATGAACGCGCTCCGCTGCGCGCCGAAACCGTTGCCGCGCGACGGCAAGAAGCGCGGCTGCATCGACACCTGGTAGTACGCAGAAAAACTAATTGAGTTCGGGTGCGGTTCTGTTACGACCGCTGAAATTTTCAGACACCCTTCTTTGCCATTACCCTTCGGCGGTTTACGCTGAAAGCGTTAAATTCCTCAGCCACGCCGTCCTCCACCCCTACGAAGGGGCTGGTGTTATTGCGTCTTGGGATCGCCGTCCATGCAGACAACCTTATCCGCAAGCCGCTCGACTTCCGCTGTGTCGTGGGTCGCGAGGAGGATCGTTTTGCCTTTGGCCTTGAGCGACTGTATATGTTCGGCTACCGTTTTCCGCAACTCACCATCCAAATTCGAGAACGGTTCATCCAACAACAAAATTTTGGGATCCGTCGCCAACGCACGCGCGATGGCGACGCGCTGGCGTTCACCTCCAGACAGATCGTGCGGTTTCGCCTCGCGCCGGTTTTCAAGATCCACCAGTTCCAATAGGAAATCCGTCCGCGATTCGCGTTCGAGCTTGGACATGCCCGAAGCCTTCAACACAAACTCGATGTGTTTTTCCACTCGCATATGAGGCCACAACGCAAAATCCTGGAAGACCATCCCCACCGAGCGTTCGACCGGAGGCAGAACTCGGCCAGGCTCACTGACAATCCTATCGCCCAGATAGACCGCGCCAGCGTCCGGCCATTCCAACCCGGCCACGAGTCGCAGCAGCGTTGTCTTGCCGCAACCCGAGGCACCGAAGAGGCATAAAATCCTCCCTTCTTCCGCTTTGAACGAGAAACTTTCCAGTACGCGCAGCGCACCAAAATATTTCGACAGATCCCGGCCTCTAACGGAAGACATCTACACGCCTCGCGGCCAGTCGCACAACAAATTCCAACCCGATCGCCGCAGCAACTACCGTCGCTGCAGTCCCAATACTAAGCGCCGCCACAAGCCGATCCGGGCCGTAATGCATCAACCCAAAGATGCGGACCGGCAGCGTCGTCGCACCCGGCGGCGTGACCAATTGCGAGGCATCTACTTCACCAAATGTCAGCAAAAAACTCAGCCCCCAAATCGCAAGAAGATACGGCGCGCTCATCGGCACAGCCACCCCAAATAGACGCCTCCCCCACCCTACGCCACAAACTTCCGCCGCCTCCATGGCGCGCACGTTTAACGTGGCCAGCGCCGTGCGGCTCCCCCAATAACCGATCAGCAAAAATCGCGCAGCGCAAGCAAGCACGGTGATGGCCATGCTGTCATACACGACACCGCGCACCCCCATATGGTTCCACGCCGCAATCAGCGCGATCCCAAGGGCCGGACCCGAAATCAGAAACGGGCCCCACGTAACCGAGTACAGAGCTCGCGTCCAACCGCCGTGCGTCCGAATGCCCTGCGTCGAGGTATAGGCCATCGCGAATCCCAGCGTCGTGATCGCCGTCGCCGTCGCCGCCGCGATCGCCAGGCTCATTCCGAACTCGCCGCCAGCCGTTCGCCAAACCTCCACATACGATCGCAACGGCAGCGACCGCCAAAATAATATCCCCAACGGGATAATAGCCGATACGAAGACGAGTCCAACACAATACACACCCGCAAGCGCACCGTACTTTCGTGAACTCGGCACACGCCGCCCCGTCTGGAATCCCCCCGTCTGCCAGCCACTTCGCCGCCCAACATACACCCGCCAGAGCCCCAGCGAGGCCATCCCCAAAACAAGCATCGGCATCGAGAGAAACAAGCCTCCGGCCACATCGTGAAACGCTGCAAACTTCGAATGGATTTCCGTCGAGAACACACGAACCTGCAACAGGGATGGAACCGAAAATTCGACCAATCCAAGCAAGAAGCAGAGTAGCGTTCCCGTCGCGATAGTGGGCGCGGCCAGCGGCAAGCTCACCCGGCGCAACACACCCGCATCGCTCGAAACCATCGCGCCCGCCTCCTCCGCGAAAGGATCCACACGCCGCAATCCGATAACCGTAGCCACCGCAACCAACGGGTAATGGGTCAGTCCAAGTACAAGAATCACGCCCCAGGGCGAGTACAGGCTCGGGACCAAATTTGAAAACCCGAACGTGTCTTCAAGCAACCCGGTCGCGATGCCCTGCGCCCCGGCCACCTCAATAACCGTAATGGCTCCCACATATCCTGGAATGAGAAAAGAGACCGCCATGCCATACGCAAGCAATCGAAACACGATCCGGGGAACCTCTACAAGAGCCACGCCAGCCGCAATTCCAAGACCTGCCGCGAGCAACGTCGATCCCAGCGCAACGCTCAACGTCGTGACGAGCAGCTCCAGTGTGCGGAACCCGTTATCGGGAAAAACGACTCCACCAGATCCCTCTGTACCGCCCAGCCCATACCCAAGCACATAGAGCAACGGAACAAGAATCAACACCCCAAACACCAGCCCAACCGCTATCCGGAAAGCCGCCCACAGAGAGGCATCTATTGAACGTGCGCGGGCAGGATTACCTGGTTGTGCCGCCATAGCGTACCTACGGAGTGTCGTTAACGTGATGACGCGCGCCGCGTCGCAAATTAGGAGGGCGCGTCGTATATTAGGAGGGATTGGATACGGCTTGGCTGTATATAGACTGCACCTGCTCCGGCTCCAGGTTCAGTTTTTCCAACAAATCGCCCGCGCCATCCAAGTCCAGACTCGCCCCGCCCTCCACCGAATCCGCCATCCGGCAAGCAAGAGCCACGATCGATACAACCTCGCGTGACTTCGTTGCATTCGCCGGCGAATAGCAGTGCCGGATAGCCTCCGTGAGGCCGGACGGCAGGTTTGATTTCCGAGCCACCATATACCCCGCCTCCGCATGGTCGAATCCATAAAAGCGCCGCTCGATTTTCAGCAAATCCTCACCCAGCAGCCCCTTCGTCGTGACAGCATAGCTCTTAGGCAACAGCTTCAAGAGCGACATGCGCCCGATCCCGCTAAGGAAAGCCGCATTCGCCGCCGTAATTTTTCGCTGGCTCTCGCTCGCTTCCCCCAGTGATCGGGCCACATCAGAGCAGAAGCGCGCACGCTTCCAGAAGCCCTTGTAATTGAACCCGTCATCGCGACCAAGATAATCCTCACCGCCCCCAGTGGAAGCCGCCGCCACCGTGCCTTCGCTCCCCATGAGCGTTACCGCAAGCGCCACATCATCCACGCGCTTCGCGAACCCATACGCCGCCGAATTCGCAACACTAAGGAGGCGAATAGCCAGTATCGGATCCATCGCGCCCAACTGGGCCAATTGCTTAAGATCACCGCCCCCCCCATTCGCCTGACCAATCTTTTCTACCGCCTGTTTCAGCGGGGGCAGATCCTCCATATCATAAATGCGCTCGGCCGTCTCGTTGCTCTCCAACAATCCGCCGAACTCCTTCATCATCTCCTTGCCGAAAGGATCGCCATAACCCGGCATAGGACGCCGCTTCGGATACGCTTCATGAATCCGGGCGCGTAATTCGGGAAGGCCGCACAGCATCAGCTTAATCTTCATGCCTGTCCGCTCCTGAACTTCTTGGAGCGCCGCCCCATCCACCGGACACGCAATCGCGAGCGTGAGCATACTCCCCAGCTTATCAATGGGAAACACCAGACACCGCTTGACGGTATCCTCAGGAACAAACTGCACGACATCGCCAGGAACCTTGTAATTCGCCAAATCAATATTCGCGATGTTCTCATGGTGGCCCATCAAAGCCTGGAAATCACCCGGAGAAACCGTTTCAGAATCAACAAGAACCTCCCAAGCCCGCCGCCCCACGTCGGCCTGCACCAGCCTCGCATGTTCCAACTGCCCCTCACTCACAAGCTTCTTAGCCAGAAGCATATCCAACGCTTGCTGACCGTCCCCCTCCACGGCAGCGGCGCTCGATCCGCCGGAAGCGGACGCCGAGAGAGGCTGCTGCTCCACGGGGCTGGCCGTCTCATCCGTTACGCTAATCTTCTCGTTGCACTTAACACAGGCAACTGTCTTTCCAACGGCAGAGCTGGGCACACGCATCTTCTGGCCACAGCTACACGTCAGGATTAGCATTGCATCGGCTTCAGGCAAGAGTAGCGTTCCCCCCCATTTTGAATGGGTTTCGTTCGCGCACAGGTTGTCGGCGCTCAGTTTAGGCACGTTGAACCGGCCAGTCAAGCTCAGCCCAGGTTGCATCTTTCGAGGCGGCATGAAAGAATGAAGGCCAGCCGCTTTCAGAAAAGCACACGGGATGAGGAATCAAGACCGCATGTATACCCTCGATACGGAACGCAGCTACAAGAAAGCCAGCGTTTACCTCAAAGCACAGAAACACGAAGAGGCCTTGGAAATCCTCGCCGAAATCGAGGCAACCCTGCCCAACAGCGCCGGATTAGCCGTGTTACGCGCACAGAACCTTGGAATGCTAGGCATGAAAGAGGAAGCCTTCGCCGCCTCCGATGTCGCTCGCGAGCAGATCAAAGCCACCGCCGCGAACGTCGATTCCATGGAATCGCTCTTGAGTCCCGATCAGGTCAGAGACATGCGCCGCATTCTGGAGGGTCAAGAGACCTCCCTCAACGATCTCATCGAAATGCTCAACGCCCCGCCCGAGGAAGAAGAAGCCGAAGAAATCGCAGCCGAGGAAACCGCCCCCACCGACGCGCCCGATACTCCCGTCGAATTGCCGCCCGACCTTGAGAAACTCATGGCGGATCTCAAAGAGCGCGAGAGCGCCCTCGAATCAGCCGAAGCAAAAGTCACCGCGCGCGAAGGCGTGCTGGACAGCAAAGAGATCGAATTAAGCGCCATCCGGCGCGAAGCCGAAGAATCGGAAGCCTCCAAACAGAAACTCGCCGCCGAACTACAGAAATTGCAATCGGCCGATTCAGCGACCGCAGAAGAATTGGCCAGCGCAAAATCAGACGTAGAGGAGATGCAGGCCGCACTCAAGTCGCAGCAGGCCGCGATCAGTTCCGCCGAGAAAAGCAGCGGCGACCAAAATGAAGCCATGCTTCAACTCCAGACGCAGCTTGAGGCAGCACAACAAGAAGCGAACGTCACATCGGAATCCGAAAAGGCCATGGAATCCGAGTTGGAGAAGCTGCGATCCAAAGAAGGAGACAATACCTCCGAATTGGACGAAGCCCGCGACGCGATGGACAAGCTCAAGTCCGAGCTTGAGGCCCAGGAAGCCACCATCGAAGCCTCCAAGCTCAGCGACTCTGAGCGCGAAGCCTCGCTGCGAGAAACGGAAGACAAACTGCGCGCCCTGCAGGAAGAGGCAAACAAGACCGCCGATTCAGAAAAAGCCCTCGCAGACCAGTTGACGACCATGCGCGACGCCGAAAATGAAAAAGCCGCCCTCCTCGATGCCTCGAAAGAGGAAATGGAACAACTCAAGCGCGATCTTGAGGCGCGCGAGCAGACCATTGCAGCCGCGCAACAGTCCGACGCCGAGCGCGAAGCCTCCTTGAACGAGACCGAGGCGAAATTGCGCGCGATGCAGGAGGAGGCCTCGAAGACCGCTGATTCCGAGAAGGCCCTGGCCGATGAGCTAACCAAACTCCGCGACGCCGAAGACCAGAAAGCCGCCCAACTCGATGCGTCCAAGGCGGAAATGGACAAACTCAAGGCCGATCTTGAGGCGCGCGAGCAGACCATCGCCGCCGCCCAGCAGTCCGACGCCGAGCGCGAGGCCTCGATGACGGCGATGGAGGGCAAGCTCGAGGCCCTTCAAGACGAGGCCAGCAAGACGGCCGACTCCGAAAAGGCGCTTGCGGCGGAAATGGAAGAAATGCGGGTGGCGGAGAGCGAAAAGACTGCCGCGCTTGCCGACGCAAAGGCTGCGATGGACCAACTCAACGACGAGTTGACCGCCCGCGAACAAACCATCAAGGCCGCCGCGCAGAGCGATGCCGAGCGCGAAGAATCCATTCAAACCATGCAAGGCGAATTGGAATCGATGCGCACGGATGCGGCGAAATCAGCGGAGTCCGAAAAGACGGTCGCGGCGGAACTCGATCAGCTTCGGGAAGCCGAAGCCACACGAACCCAGGAACTCGAGGAAGCCCGCAGCGCCTTCGACTCGATGCAGCAAAGCCTGAAAGAACGCGAAGATGCCATTGCCGAGGTCGAGCAGAAGGCCCGCCTGCGCGAGGCCCAGATAACGGCGCTCACCAACGACCTGGAGTCCCTCGAATCCGAGGCCCAGGAGTCCAGCGAAGAAGGCCAATCCCTCAAGGCCGAATTGGAAGCCCTCCGCGTCGCCCAGGAGGGCAGCGAAAGCGAACTGGAATCCGCGCGATCCGAGATGGCCAGCGTGCAGGGCACACTGGACGACCGCGAGACGGCTATGCGCGAGGCGGAAAAGAGCGAGGAGCAGCGCGAGGTCGAAGTCACGGAGATGCAGCAACGGCTTGAGGACATGCATTCCGAGGCCGCGCAGAAAGCCAAGTCCGAAGAGGGCCTCCTCTCCGAAATGGAGCGATTCCGCACGGCCAGCCAAGCCGCGGTTGAAGACGCCGAACGCGAAAAGGAAGAACTATTAGCCCAGTTGGCCGCGCGTGAAACTGAAGTAAGCAGCGCCGAAGAGAGCACGGCGAAGCGCGAGGCCGAGATGGGTGCCATGCAAGAACAATTGGAATCGATGCATTCTCAGGCTCAAGACAAGGCGGATTCCGAAAAGTCCTTGGCGGCCGAGTTGGAGCGATTCCAAAGCACGAGCCAGGCGGCCATGGAACAAGCGGAGAAGGAAAAAGAGGAACTCCTCAAGCAGCTTGAGTCCAAGGAATCGGCTGTCGACGAAGTAGAAGCGTCCAAGTCAGAGCGGGAATCCGAAATCGCCTCGATGCAGGAACAGCTCGAGACAATGCAACAGCAGGCGCAGGAGACAGCGCAATCCAAGGAAGAGGTCAAGGCGCAGCTCGAACGGATTTCCAGCGCAAGCCAAGCCGCCATCGAGCAAGCGGAAAAGGAAAAGGCAGAACTCGAGCAAAAACTCGCCGAACGCGAATCGGCCGTCGAAGACGTCGAGGCCTCGAAGTCCGAGCGCGAAGCGGAAATCGCCGCCATGCAGAAGAATCTGGAGGATCTGCAGAGCGAGGCCAGCGAGAAGGCGCAATCTGAGCAAGCAGTGCTCGACGAAATGGAACGCCTCAAATCCCACACCGAAGAGGAGGCCGAGCGGGCCAGGGTCGAGAAGGAGAAGCTGGCTGAGGAACTAAAAGCGCAAGAAGCGGCTCTCAAGGAGACCGAAGAAAGCACGGCCCAGCGCGAGGCTGAAATCGCGGCCATGCAAGACAACCTCGAAAAAATGCGCCTTGACGCACAGAGCAAAGCCGACTCCGAAAAGGCCCTCCAAGAAGAATTGGAGAATGTGCAGTCCGCCAATGAAGAAGAAATCACCGAAGCCAAAGCAGAGATGGAGAGGCTGGCGGAAGAGATCGAAGCGAAGAACCGCGCGGTCGAGCAAGCCGAACTGAGCGAACAAGAGCGCGAAGAGACCATCGCCTCCCTCCAGGGTGACTTAGAAGGCCTGGAAGAAAAAACCGCAGAGGCTGCGGCAAAAGAAGAAGCCCTGACCCAGGAGCTCGAGACCGCAAGGGAAGCCGAGCAGGCAAAAGACGTCGAGCTAAGCGACGCCCAGCGGCAGTTAAACGACATGGAGTCCGCGCTGCACAACCGGGAAGACGCCATGCTCCGCGCGGCCGAGGAGATCGCAGAGCGCGAAGAAAACATGGCAACCCTTAATGCCGATCTCGAAGCCATGCGAAACGACGCGGCCGACACCTCCGAAGCGGAAGCCGAACTCGTCAAATCTATGCAAGATCTTCAAGAACAGCAAAGCGCCTATGACGCCGATCTCGAAAAGGCCAAGGAAGACGCCGAAGCGCTACGCTCTGCCCTCACAAGGCGCAGTTCCAGCATGGCCAACGTAGAAAAAATGGCCAAGGCCGACGTCTCCCGCCAGATGCGTGAGCGAGCACCCGCCCTCTACCTGGGCCTTGCGGCCGTGGCCCTGATGATTATTACCGGCGTGGCAGTGACGCTGTTTCAGAGCGGCGCGCTACGGTTCTCGAACCTGGGTACCGAAGCCCCAACTACCGATGAAGACGTAGACCCGGTAGTGCCACCAAAGCCACCGGTAGTTCCAGAGATACCCATCCCCCCCCACGACCCCACCGTCTCCCCACTCGCCCGAACCCTGCACTTTCCCGAAGACTGGGTCGCCGGCACGCTATACCTTAGCCCCTGGAATCCCGACGTCGAACCCAAATGGACAAAGGTGGGCGATGCCCAAGGCGATATCGAAGTTGCGGCGGGCCAGCTCGCCCGGCTTCTGATTATCGGCGGAGAACCGGGGCGCGACACCAGCTATTTGACCGGCTTCAATCACGATGACCTCTACGCGCTCGACATCACCAGCGGGAGCATCACGGATACACAACTCGCAGAGATGGAACACCTTACCTCTCTTGAAGAACTAAGGATTTCCGCAGCCGAAGATATTACAGCGGAAGGGTTGGGCATGTTGAAGAGGTTCATCTACCTAAAAAGACTAAGCCTGATGGGTTCCAACGTTAGCGACGCAAACTTCACGATGATCGGCAAACTGACGGGTCTCCAGCATTTAGATCTGGACCGTACCGGTATTCAAAACTCCTCCGTATCCGCGCTCTACGACTTAGTAAACTTAAAGACCCTCAAACTCGATGCAAAAACCGTCTCTGACAGTGTGCTGAATATTGTCCGCGGTCGCCTCGAAAACTGCGTGGTCACACCCGAGAGCAGCCGCTAAATCGAAACAAAAAAGCCCCCCAACTGTTACTTACATATCACCGCGTCTCAGTGTTTTTCCGTGTTTCATGCGAAACATAGTCGCCCAAAATCGTTCAGCGCCACCGAAGCCTCATCTCAAACATAAGTCACAACTAACTACTCCCAAACGAATTGAAGAATAGAGACATTAAAATAACCGGCAACCAAAACACCGAACCATCCAAAACAACTAGAGGCCCGATCCTATCCCTCCTCGCCGGGAAACGAGCGCCCCTAATTGCCTGTGTGGCAGGAGTCCTACTAACACTTCCAAGCCTCTGGGTTGGCTTCGCCCAGGATGACTACTACTTCCTTTCCATTTTCAAGGGGGCCCCCGGCACCGAGGGCTTGCAGCAATCTATTTGGGATACCTTCTCGTTTTCGGAAGGGGACCCAGCCCGAAACCAGTTGAGAATGGACTACGGCATCGCCCCCTGGTGGACCGTAGAGGGTTGGAAAGTCGACCTGTGGCGGCCCCTGGCTTCGCTGACCCACTGGGTGGATTTCAAACTCTTCGGGGAAAACCCAGTCCCCATGCACATCCATAACCTCCTCCTCTACGGAGCCTTATGCCTGATCACGGCCCTCCTCTACCAACGCGTCATGGGGAGCAGCCTCGCTGCCGGATTGGCGGCGCTCATCTTTGCCATAGATAGCGGACACGGCATAGCGGCAGGGTGGCTTAGCAACCGAAATTCAGTACTAGGTGGACTCTTCTGCGTAGCATCTCTGTGGGCGCACCACCGCTGGCGGAGCGGAGCCTCAAGGGCTCGTCCGCTGGGAGATTTGTTTCCCTATGCCCCTATCGCCCTTATACTTCTGATGATCGGACTATTCAGCGCCGAGGGCGCGATAGCTCTCGGCGGGTACTTTTTCGCCTACACCCTTTTCCTCGATCCCCTGAGCCGGCGCAACCCCGACACCGGCGATTCAGAGCATACACTCTTCGACCCAAAAGGCTTCTCACGGGCCTTCGCCCTCCTGATACCCTATCTCGCCGTCGTGCTGACCTGGAGGTCCATCTACACGGGCCTCGGCCACGGCGTCCACGGCTCCTGGATGTACGTCGACCCCGCCGGCGAGTTTCCCGTTTTCGCGCGCCACTTTCTCTCCTATTTCCCCGTCATGACACTCGGCTCATTCGCCGCGCCCGACAGTACGCTATGGAACATGCTGCCCCCTTCCTGGCAGACCCCCTACGTAGTCCTCGCCCTTCTGGCGCTCGGATTCATGGCCTGGGCCGTATGGCCCTTCGTCAAGAAAAATCCGATGGCAAAATTCTGGGTCACCGGCAGCCTCATAGCAATCATTCCAGCATGCGCTACCATGCCCTCAGACCGGAACCTTCTGATCGCGAGCATCGGCGCTTCTGCCCTAATCGCACTCGTTCTGAGCGCCATGATCGAGAATCGCTCCTCTCAGCCTCCGCGTGAGCCCGCCTTACGCGCCCCAAAAACACTCTTCTACGGCGCGATTGCCCTGCATCTCGTAATCTCACCCATCGCCTTACTCTTCAACAGCTATACCATCGGCTACTTAGATCGATCCTTCCAGCACATCACGGCAAGTATTCCTGTGGGTGAAGCGCGCGTCGTGGCGATCACATCCCCCATGGACCTGCAAGCCGCCAGCCTACCTCTCTTCATTCGCTCACAAATGACCGACGCTCCTCCCCTCCACTGGCTGTGGTTAAGCGCCGGCACAGGTCAGGTATCGGTCACACGCGTAGGCGAAACGTCCCTTTCGGTCCAACTAAGCGACGATTTTCTTCGCGCCCCCCTCTCAAAAATATTCCGGCGCCCCGAAACCCACCCCTTCACCCCAGGCTACTCCGTGACCGTCGACGGCACAAAAATCACCGTGGATAAAGTGTCCCCAGACGGCCGCCCCAAAGAAATAACTGTCGACTTCCAGGGGCCCATCGACGGCGAAGGATACCGATTCATCACCTGGCAAGATCACGCCTACGCTCCCTTTGTCCTACCCGAAGTCGGCGCCACAGTAATCGTGCCCGAGTTTCGGCTCTGGACTTCGATAAGCAACGCCGCGAGGATAGCCTTCGGGAGGGGCGGCGAACGAGGTCAGTAATTCGCCTTCGAGCATAGAGGTCGCGCGAAGCACGCAAAAAGTTCTTAGGAAAGGGGTTTGGGAAGTATCTGGGATAACCCTACTCGTAGCGCAGGGCTTCGACCGGATCGATCGACGTAGCTTTCAAGGCTGGGTATACGCCAAAGAAGACCCCAACAGATAAACTGAAGATAAACGCCGTCGCGACGGACCATGCGGATACAGACACCGGGAAGCTCTCGTAAAAGTACACAAGCACAACAGTGCCAAGGTAGCCTATAAAGATCCCGATCACCCCGCCGACAGCGCTCAGCGTAATCGATTCGATAAGAAACTGCATTCCGACATCCCAACGCGTCGCTCCAACAGCCTTCCGGAGGCCAACCTCACGCGTGCGCTCTCGCACCGAAACCAGCATGATATTCATGATGCCAATACCCCCGACCAACAGCGAAATCGACGCCAGTCCAGCAAGCATAATCCTAAGCATATCGAATATACGGTCAAAGGCCTCCAAAATCGTCGCCTGATCGACGATCGTAAAATCCTCAATATAATCATGCGCCGCCGTCAAAATCTCCCGAATCGATTCGATGGCGTCTTGCACTTCCTCGGGATTCGTCGCGGTGATGATTATCTGAAACAATTCATCATTCCCGCCGTGGAACATCTGCTGCCCGGCAGACAGCGGGAGAAACACAATGGTGTCCATATCAATACCAAAGGTCACGCCAATATCCTCCATGACCCCGATCACATTAAACTTCCTTCGATTGATCGTCACCTTTTCGTTCAGCGCGTTCTTGCCGCCAAACAGCGCCTCCTTGATCGTCGACCCCAATACGACGACCGCATTATTCTTCTCCACATCCTGACGCGTAATGAACCGTCCGATGCGGGGGTGGAGATCCCGAACCTCCGTCCATTCTTCCGTAGCGCCAATAACCATCGTATCCCGAAGCAGCCCCTGATACCGGACCCCACCCGCACCCGAGACCACCGGCGCAACGTTCCGAATACCCCGCGCCCTGCGCGCCACCTGAAGGGCATCCTTCCTCGTCAGGCTCCGAAAGCTGCCCGCGACCACCGGAGCAATCCCGGTTGTTTCCTGCTTGCCTGGGGTCACCAAGATGAGGTTGCTGCCCAGCCCCGTAAATTGGTCCTCGACATACTTCTGCGCCGCCTCTCCAAGAGCGACGAGCATCGCAACCGACATCACGCCAATGATGACGCCCAGCATCGTAAGCAGCGAGCGAATCTTATTCTGGCGCAACGTATCCCACGCGATGCGGAAATATTCTGTGAGATCCATAAATGGTGACCGTGATGGTGAGATTTTTGGACTAGAAGTGAAATGCCTGGGCGGGTTCGGATTTTCTATATAATACGTGAACGCGTCTCAAAACTCGCGGTTGGGGTTTCTCTTCTCACGCCGCAAGCAAAAACGGTACAAAGGGTGCAAGCGCATTGGACAGTACAAAGCAAGCAGATTGGGTCGTCGGGCCCAGGTCACTATCCCTAGGTGCCGACGAAATCCACGTATGGCGGGTTTCCTTAGACGCCGGAGACGGCGAACATGATCGCACACTGCTAAACGACGAAGAGATACTCCGGGCCGATCGCTTTATCCGCCCCATTCACGGCCGAAGGTTTAGCGCGGCACGAGCCACGCTTCGTATTCTAATTAGCCGCTACCTCTCCATGCGCCCGGATGAAATCACCTTCGCCTACAACGAATTTGGAAAGCCCTCGCTCGCCCCAGAGCTTGCCTCCCATCAACTCAAATTCAACCTTTCCCATTCCGAAAACCTAGCGCTATTCGCCTTTTCACGGGGCCGCGACCTCGGAATCGATATCCAACATCGCACCGCTAACCCCGATCTCGAAAAGATGGCCCGCCGCTTTTTTTCACCCGCAGAAGTCCAATCGCTGGAAGCCCTACCGGAACCCGAGAGACAAGACGCCTTTTATCGTTGTTGGACACGCAAGGAGGCCTACATAAAAGCAAAAGGAAAAGGCCTTTCGATATCCCTATCCAGTTTCGACGTCGCCTTCGCCCCAGGCGACTCCCCTGCGCTATTACGTGTCGAGAGCGGCGACGCCGAGCGGGCGCGTTGGGCGCTCTACAATATCGACCCCGGCGGAGAGTTCGCCGCAGCGCTGATGATCGAATCCCAAGAGGACAGCCTTCCGCCAACGTTGTTCAAGTTCACCCAGTAACGGCATATCCCCCCCCACCATCTTGCGCGGCGGTCGGCAAGAAAACATGGCCCATCGAATCCGACCTCGACTCAAGCACGAATTTCAGCTAGAATAACAGGGTTCTCTCGTGCCGACGGCCTCCATCACCGTTAGAGATGGACCACCACATGTTTACCTTGAAGGGGCGAAACACAATAGCACGCCTCACCTCCCCCACTTCTTTAACACTCAAACGGCGATGGGTAGCGCAATGCGCCAACACAATACGCATAATTTCGGGGAACGGAAAAGAGCTATACTGTATGACAACGACGACGCACAATACGCGCTGCAGGGGCGTAGTTGGAATACTCGCCATCGCGTCTACCCTCCTCACCGGATGTATGAGCTTTCCGCCACCACAACGCGGCGTCGGAGACCTGGTCCTCGCAGACGAGTTCCAGATGTATGGCCCCACCACCGAGACTCCCGACCACTGGTGGGAGCGGTTCAGCTCACCAGCCCTCAACGCCCTCGTCGAAGAGGCGCTCTCCAATAATTTCACCCTGCAGCAGGCTGTCGCCCGCATAGACCAGGCCGTGGCCATAGCGCGGCAGAATCGCGCCGTCCTCTTTCCCGCCCTAGACTACTCAGGGACCATTAGCGCACAGGCGAATCACCAAGACGCCGGCTTCGGCACACTGCCCGGCCCATCCACATCCCAGCGATTGGAAGCACTCGGCACATTGCTCGCGCCAGGGGCTGGCGGCGGCACCCCCGGGGATGGCCTTCAAGATGCAAAATCCCGCCTCACGGCGCTACAGACCCTGACCACCAAAGACCCAGACAACGACCAGACGATACATACCGAATCCTACGGCCTCGGGCTTGCGGCAAGCTACGAAGTCGACCTATGGGGGCGGCTGCGATCCGGCACCCAGGCTTCCCTAATAGAAGTTTTCTCAACAACGCAAGACCTATACGCAGCCATGCAAACCGTAGCCGGCCAAGTCGTTCTTACATGGCTCGATCTGCTTCAGGTGCGCCAGACCATCGACCTGACGCGCGATCAACTCGTCACAAACGAAACCTCACTAAAACTAATCAAGCTGCGCGTAATCACCAAACAAGCCACAGCCCTAGACGTACTTCAGCAAATCCAGGTCATCGCGCGAACCGAAGCCATTCTGCCGCCCCTCGAAGCGCAGCGCGACGTCCTCATGCACGAGCTCGCCATCCTTTTGGGCAAAGCCCCACGCACCCCACTAGACCTGGGAGGCGACGCCTACCCCGAGCCCGCTCCCCTGCCCGACTATGGATTTCCAGCCGACCTCCTCGCCCGCCGCCCCGATGTACGTTCGGCTGGGTTGCGCCTGCAGGCCGCGGACTGGCGCGTATCCGTCGCGAAGGCCGACCGCCTACCCGCGCTACGCCTGACCGGAGGGTTCTCCTTCGATGGCGACCAATTCGATATGATTTTTGACAACTGGCTCGCCACCTTAGCCGGTGGGTTGACCGGCCCTATCTTCGATGCAGGACGCCGCCGCGCCGAAGTCGATCGCACATACGCCGTCGTAAACGAGCGCCTGAACGCCTACCGGCTCGTCGTCCTTACCTCGGTGACTGAGGTCGAGAACGCCTTAGTTCAAATTGACCGGCATCAAGTTTTCATCGATGCCCTGCGAAAACAGCTCAAGGCCGCAAACGATTCGCACGACGAAGCCTTCATCCGCTATCGAAATGGCCTGAACGACTATCTGCCCGTGCAGACCGCGCTCGTAAACTCACAAAACCTGGAGCGCAGCACAATCGCAGCGGATCACGATCTCCTCGTCTTTCGTGTGCAATTGCACCTCGCGCTCGGAGGAGATTGGATGGCGGCATTATCGCCCAGCAA
>JAPYPO010000452.1 GCA_029937645.1 Candidatus Hydrogenedentota bacterium | reverse complement strand
CTACGAAGACATGCGCGCCAAGGGCGTTCTTGCACTTATGGGATTCGAGTCGGAGGATGCGCAATAATTGCCTAGCGGCTTATGGCCCTCGCGTATCGATATAATGGCCCCATGCGTTTTCTCACCACAAATCAGGTAAATTTAAGATAGCAGGTCAGGAGATAGACATCATGTCAGACACGGATCGTGACAGTATCATTGCGAGGGTGCGTCGGTTTATTTTGGAGGAATTTTTGCCCGGTGAAGACCCGGAAGACTTGACGGATTCGATGCCGCTCATTTCCGGTGGTATACTCGATTCCATCAAGAATATGAGGCTTATCGGCTTTCTGGAAGAAGAGTATGGCGTTGCCTTCGAGGCACACGAGATTAGCTTTGAATTCTTGGACACCCTTGAACTCATTACGAGCACCGTCCAGGCCAAGTTAGCGGAAAAGAAATGACCCAACTGCATGCCCTTGCTTGAACTACATGCTCTGCTTGAAGCGTCCGCGGCCAGGGATCCGGATAAGGTTGCGCTAGAAGACCCGGCGCGCGACACGTCGATGACCTACGGCGAGCTCAATCAACGCGCCGACGAACTCTGCGCCGCACTCCAGGACCTTGGCGTCGGCCCTGGCGATCGTGTCGGCCTATGCGCGCCCAAGTCCGTGGGCACCGTTACCGCGCTTTTTGCCGTGCTAAAAATAGGCGCCGCTTACGTACCGGTTGCCTACGACGCGCCTCTGGCCCGAAACGCATTCATCTTCGCGGACTGTGGCGTGAAGGCAGTATTCGTTGACGAAGATCTCGCTGAAGGCCTCCGGGAGGAATATGCGCACTCTGGGCTCGGTGATTTTATTACGATTGAATCGTTGAAACCCTATGGCGCGAATTTATGCATGGCGCAGGCATCGGAGGGGATTGAGCAGTCACCGCCTGAAGCGGCCCGGAATCTGGCCTATATTCTCTATACCTCAGGTTCCACGGGAAAACCAAAGGGCGTGATGCATACTCACGAAACGGCGCTAAGCTTCGTCGATTGGTGTTCCGAGGCCTTCGAACCCACATCGGAGGACCGCTTCTCCTCCCACGCGCCGCTCCACTTCGATTTGTCGATTCTTGATATCTACGTCCCAATCAAGCACGGAGCAACGCTGGTTCTGATCGGCGAAAGTCTCGGGAAGCAACCCCTTCTTCTCGGACCCATCATCGCGGAACGAGCAATTTCTTTTTGGTATTCCACGCCATCCATACTCCGCTTGCTCTTGGAGAACGGCCGTCTCGACGCGCACGACTTCTCCGCCTTGAAAGTCGTCTTCTTCGCGGGGGAAGTTTTCCCGCTCAAACACTTTCACGCGCTCAAGAGGCTCTGGCCACACCCCCGGTATTTCAACCTATTCGGACCGACAGAGACGAATGTGTGTACCTACTATGAGGTGCCCTCCGACTTGCCTGATTCGCACACGGACCCTTTTCCAATCGGCAACGTATGCTCGGGCGATCAAGCCAAGGCCATGGACGAGGACCACCAAGAGGTTGCGATCGGGGAGGAAGGCGAGCTTTACGTCACCGGCGGGTCTGTTATGATCGGGTATTGGAACCTTCCGGAGCAGAATGAGAGCGCGTTCTTCACCGACCCCCAAGAAGGCCAGTGGTACCGAACGGGTGACATTGTGAAGCAGGATAAAGATTCAAGCTTTACTTTCTCGGGGCGCCGCGACCGAATGGTGAAGCGCCGAGGCTATCGTGTCGAATTGGGCGAAATTGAATCAGCCCTGTATCGCCATCCGTCGGTCACGGAAGCGGCGGTGGTTGCCCTGCCCGATGAAGATGCCGGCGTTTCCATTGCGGCGTTTCTGACCTGGACAGGGGAAAAGAAGCTTTCGACTATCGCCATGAAGCAATTCTGCTCGAAAAATGTTCCGCTCTATATGGTTCCTGATCGCTTCCGCGCTCTGGATGAACTGCCTAAGACTTCCACTGACAAAATTGATTATCAGCGCTTGAAAACGATGGATTAGCCCATTCCGGGTATTACTTCTCCAGGGAGCTGTATCTGTGGATTTTGCACTAAGTGAAGACCAGCGAATACTTCGTGATGAAATCACCCGTTTCGCCGAAAATGAGTTGAACGATGATATCGCCGAACGAGACCGCGGCCAAACCTTCTCGCGAGAGCAATGGGATAAGTGCGCGGAAATGGGTTTGGCGGGCTTACCGGTTCCCGAGCAGTATGGCGGTAGTGGCCTGGATGGGCTTACGACGGCCATAGCCCTCGAAGCGCTCGGGTATGGCTGTCGCGATGGCGGCTTGGTGTTTTCTCTTTGCGCGCACCTCCTCGCCTGCACGGTGCCTATCTGGAAACACGGCTCCGACGAGTTGAAAGAGCGCTACCTCCCAGGCCTTTGCGCCGGAACCACCATCGCGGTAAATGCCATGACCGAAACGACGTCCGGCTCCGACGCATTCAACATGGCCTGCCGCGCCGTCAAGGATGGTAATGGTTACCGCATCAACGGCACGAAGATCATGAGCACCAACGGCCCGATCGCGGATATAGTCATTACGTACTCCCAAACGGATCCGGAGAAGGGCGCCTACGGCGGACTCACCGGGTTTGTCCTGGACGCCAAGACCGAAGGGATCCGTACAGACCAGAAGTTCGAAAAGATGGGGCTGCGCACGTCCATGCTTGGCGAGGTTGTTTTCGAAGATGCCTACGCGCCGGAAGAAGCCATGATCGGTAAAGTCGGAGGAGGCACGGCAATTTTTACTCAATCGATGGAGTGGGAGCGGACACTGATTGCCGCCGCCCATCTGGGCACCATGCGCCGGTTGTTGGAAGACTGCATCGCGTATGCCCGCACCCGTGTTTCTGGTGAACATACCATTGGAAAACACCAGGCGGTATCCCACAAAATTGTCGATATGAAGATCCGACTTGAGGCCGCGCGCAACTTGACCTACTGCAGCGCTTGGAATCTTGACCGGTCCCGAACGAGCGCGATGGCCTCGTCCATGACCAAGGTTTTCGTGAGCGAGGCCCTTGTACAGACGGCACTCGACGCCGTCCAAATCCACGGTGGCCACGGATTTCTTACGGAAACGGGCGTGGAACGAATTCTGCGCGATTCGATTGGCGGAACGCTCTACTCGGGAACAAACGAAGTTCAGCGCAATATTGTTGCCGGCTGGCTCGGGCTGTAGATGCCTGAAGTGGATCGGTATCGGGTGTTTCATCGAACGCTGGAAAACCCCGAAAGAATAACCTGTGCATCCCGAAAACTGATCCGGCTTTGTTTTCATGATGTAATCCGCCGACGTGAGAAACGGCAACACCCTCGAAGCGAGACGCGGAAAGGTTGTGCGTCCCGAAAACGGATCCGCAGTTGTTTTCAGGGTCATGCAGCTTTCCTCTTGCATTGATGGTGTTCCCTAGCGGGGGCGGGATTCGAACCCGCAACCACCCACGACAAAAACACGACAGTTCCCGAGCACAATCCAAGCAAAAACCATACACCCCAAACTCTTGTAAACGGCGGTTTAGAAGTGTAGCAGCAAAAGGGCGGTCGAGAAGTGCAGC
>JAPYPO010000451.1 GCA_029937645.1 Candidatus Hydrogenedentota bacterium | reverse complement strand
CGAGTCATATCCAAGAAGCCTAGCCGTCAACACCGAAACATCTCCGCGCTCTCCGCGTCTCCGCGGTGAATCACCACTTCATTTCACCGCGGAGACGCGGAGAGCGCGGAGAGGCCTTTTTGTGGAGAACGCATTCTTCCTATCTATTTCGGATCGCAAACCGCTGACTTTCAGCCCCAAATGCTGATAAACTCCCGCAAACTGTACAAATCATCGAAACTCACAAAAGGAACCGACCATGTTGAATTCGTTAGAAAACCAAATCGTGTGGATTACGGGGGCTGGGACGGGCATCGGCGAGGGCGCGGCGCGCGCGATGGCCGGGAAAGGCGCTAAGGTCATTTTGTCCGGCCGTCGCGAGAAAGAGTTAAATCGCGTTCGCGACGCGATTCAGGCCGACGGCGGCACCGCGGAATCCCTACCCCTCGACATCGCGGACTTCAAAGCGGTCGACACGGTACTCGCGAAAATCCTAGACACCCATGGGCGCATCGATGTCCTCGTACATAGCGCGGGCATGAACATCACCGACAGGAGTTGGCAGAAAGGCACGTCCGAAGATTTCGAGCGGCTCATCAGCGTGAACGTAAACGGCGCATTTCACTGTTGCCGCGCCGTACTCCCCGCCATGCGCGAACAAGGCGGCGGCCTGATCCTTGCCATTTCATCGTGGGCCGGGCGTCAGCCAAGCTCTATGGCCGGCGCGGCCTACTCGGCTTCGAAGCACGCGCTGAATGCCCTCTGCGCGACGATCAATATGGAGCAATGCACGAGCTACATTCGGGCCACGGCAATCTGTCCCGGCGAAGTCGCGACGCCGATACTCGATTTTCGCCCCGAGCCACCGCCGCAAGAAGACCGCAAAAAGATGTTGCAGATCGAAGATCTCGGAGAGGTATGTGCATTCCTAGCGCAGTTGCCCCCGCATATCTGTATCAACGATCTGCTGATTTCGCCCACGTGGAATCGCTCCTTCGTAGGAAGATTCGCGCCGCTCCCGGAGAAATAGGGCGCTCGGATTGCCCACTGTCGCTTTACAGCGGCGGCGGTCGGTGTGTATGGTATCTGGGTTAAGGAGAAAATAATTATGCCCCCCGCGCTCGATGGTCTGAAAATCTTAGATATGACACAGTATGAATCCGGGACTTCGTGTACCCAGGCGCTTGCGTGGATGGGCGCGGAGGTTGTGAAGGTCGAGCGGCCCGAGGTCGGCGATCCAGGCCGCGCGCTCATGGTGGAGGACTGGTCAGACTCGCAGTATTTCATCACCTGGAACAGCAACAAGAGCAGCGTTACCATCGATCTGACCAAGCCAGCGGGACGCGATGTGCTGCTGAAGATGGTTCCGCAATACGACGTATTCATCGAAAATTACGGGCCCGGTGTCGTCGAGAAACTTGGCCTCGAATACGAAACCCTGAAGGAAGTTCACCCCGAAATCATCTACGCACAAATCAAGGGCTTCGGCACGAGTGGGCCCTATGCCGCCTACAAATCCTTTGACAGCGTCGCCCAAGCCGCAGGCGGATCCTACGCAGCGACCGGCGAGCCCGATGGCCCCCCGATCATGCCCGGGCCCACGCTTGGCGACTCCGGAACCGGTGTGCAGATGGCCATGGCGATTTTGGCCGCTTACGTTCAGAAAATTCGGACCGGCAAAGGCCAATTGATCGAAATGTCCATGCAAGAAGCCGTGACGTACTACATGCGAACGATATTCTCGATGAGTTCCCAATGGGGCGAGGAGGCGGCGCAACGGCGTGGCAACGGCACCGATCCCGCGATCAGCTTGTACCCCTGCGACCCAGGCGGCCCCAACGACTATGTCTTCATTATGGCCATGGCCCCGCGCATGTGGAAGGACCTCTGCAAGGTGATCGGACGTCCCGATCTCGCAGACGATCCTCGTTATAGCGACTCAGCGAAGCGCCGCGAGAACATGGATCTTTTGAAAGCCGAAGTCTCGAAGTGGACTATGCTCCACGGCAAGTTGGAAGCCATGCGAATTCTCTGCGAAGGCGATGTGCCCGCCAGTGCCATGCTCGACACACAGGATTTATACAAAAACCCGCACCTCATCGAACGCGGGTTCATCCATGAAGTCGTTCATGATGAGCAAGGCACGATTCCGCTGCTCGGTTGGCCGGCGCGCATGTCGGAGAGTTCCGTGCCCATCAAAGGCGCACCGTTGCTGGGACAACATACGGCGGAAATCCTCGCGAGGGATCTCGGGCTCGACGAGGCTTCCATTGCGAAGTTAGTGGAAGAGGGAGCCGTGACCTTGGAGAAAAAATCTAAGGTGTAAGGCGCTAGCCCCCCGGCGCGTCGTTCAGGTAGGCCTCAAGGCTGCGCAGCTCGTCCATGAGTTCCTGGATGTGATCGTGTAGGAGTTTTCGCAGCGAAATCATGCCGACGATTTCGCCGTTTGCGCGCACGACGGGAAGGTGCCTGATCTTGTGCTCCCGCAACGCCTCGATTGCATCCGTAATAGACGTATCCGGGCCAAGCGCTACGGGGTTCACCGTCATCAGTTCCGAAAGAACGGTCGCATTCGCGTCCCGGTTTTCAGCCGTGATGCGGGTCATCACATCGCGCTCGGTAAATATCCCCTCAAGGGTGTTCTCGCTACTGGCGATCAATACCGCGCCCGCCCCGCTCTCGATCATTTCATGAATGGCGACAGCAACCGTGTCCGACGCAGCGAGAACGGGTACAGGGACTTCGCGTTTTAGAAATCGTTCCAGAGCCATGGGGACCTCCGTTGCGTATGCCGCGTAGACGAGCGCCCGGATTTTAACACGATAGCTGCTTTTTGGCTATAGCGGCTTTACCGCCGCCGGCCGAAGAGTCCGAGCGCGTGCGCCCAGTACAACAGCGTAAGCAAGGACGTGACAAACGCGGCCACATAGGTCATCGCCGCAGCATCCAAGACTTTTCGTGCGCCCTTCAATTCCTCTGCCGTGACATAACCCCCGCTTTTAAGACACGCGAGCGCGCGTTTACTCGCGTCAAATTCGACCGGCAGCGTAATAAGCGTAAATACTGTTGCCGTCGCGAACAGGCCCAACCCCAGAATGGCGACCACACTGCCGAACGCCGTAGCCATCCCACCCATAAACAGAGCCGCGATAAGGACAAAGATCGAAATCCCGTTGCCGGTACTGGCTACGGGAACCCACGCCGACCGAAAGGCAAGCGGAGCGTATGACGTTGCATGCTGGAGCGCGTGTCCGACTTCATGAGCGGCTACACCGAGGGCAGCCATACTGCTGCCGCCATAGACCGCATCGCTCAGGCGAAGCGTCTTCGAGCGCGGGTCGTAGTGGTCCGTCATCGAACCGGCCACGGGCTCGACGCTCACCCCATGGATGTTGTTGTCTTCCAGTATCCGCCGTGCCACATCGGCACCGGTATAGCCGGATTGAGTTCCCAGTTGACTGTATTTCGCAAACGTGCTCTTGACCTTGAAAGAGGCCCACAGGCCCAAGAGAATGCCCGGTCCAATAAAGAGCATATAGCCCGGATTTCCCATTTGGAAGAGTCATCTTGAGATCCGCCGGCATCGATTA
>JAPYPO010000450.1 GCA_029937645.1 Candidatus Hydrogenedentota bacterium | reverse complement strand
TAGGTTGTGGAATAATAATTACGAATACTGGAGAATTACTTTCTTAACAGGAGCGTAGCGACGCGGCAATCTCTTGAGTCAGAACCCTCGGTCTCTACGAGCGCATCCTCCTCCGCCACCTTCTCGTTCCCCAAAGAGGAAACAACAGCGTCATACTCCGCCTTCTCATACGGACAAAAAGGACGCACCCGCTCCGGCAACGCCTCAACATCCTTACTCGGCAACGGACACGTCTGCCAAAGCGGACAATGCGACCCACACTGCTGCAACCGGCGCGAATACAACCCATGAATCATCGCATTCCGATTCCCCAACGGCGCGCCAATCCCCGAATGCCCCCCATGATACCGACACCGTCCATTCACATGATCCGACCCAAGCGTACACGGCGTCCAAGCCGGAGAATGCGCGCCGCAGACACGGCGGCCTAACTGGTTTTCGACTTGTTCGACTTGGGTTATCCATTCTTGGTCCCATTTTGGGCTTAGGGGTGTTCCGAGTTTGGTGGTTTGATCTGGTTCCATTGCCTATCCTTTTTTTTGACGGGATGACAGGATTTACAGGATTTGGGTGTGGGGTTGGCTGGCCGTCGTGTCCAGGTGCCCCTATAGATTAGGTTGGTGTGTTGCGTGGGCGGTTCGGTGTGGGTTGGGAAACAATGGGTAAATTGTTGACGGAAGATGTGATGGGTTTGGATTGGAAAGGGCCTAAAATGGCGGCTGGCGCGGCGGTCTTTGGTGCTGAAGATTAGGTGGAGGATGACGTGGCTTAGTGATATGGTGGATAGATCGGGCCTTCAGCCCTTCCCCGTTTTGGGGTGGCATTGTTACCTATAGCAGTCTAGCAGTTTGTAGGACTTTGATAATTGAATCACGTCGATAGAAGACTATTGACAAATAGACCTTTATCGTCTACGGTGTAGGCATGAGCTCACGATTCGTTCTGAGCGCCCATGTCACCCAATGCTCGTCGGACCGCAACGAACTCGTGGCCGCCATCAAGGGGATTCCGGACTCCGTCGGCCAACCCGAAACCGTGTTAGCAGACAACGGCTACTTGAACGAAGCGCAAGTGCGCGCCCTCGAAGGCGACGGCGAAGAACCCAAGATGAACGTGCTGGTCTCGGTGCATGCCGAGGCCAAACAACTGCGCCGCAAATATGACTTCCGGCCCAAGCCCGGCGAAGAGAAGCCACCGCCCAAGATCCGCTCCGAATTCGTTCTTGAAATGAAAGAGAAAATGGGACAAGATGCATCACGCAAAAAATACCGTCTGCGCAAACAGACCGTCGAACCCGTCTTCGGCACCATCAAAAAATGGCTGGGCTTCACCCAATTCTCGCTGCGCGGCCACGAAAAAGTAGACGGAGAATGGAATCTGGTCACCCTGGCCTTCAACCTAAAACGGATGGAGAAGATGATAAACACCCAAAACCAAACCCCAAGCCCAGCATAAAGGAGAAGGTAAGCGCTCCGCCGAGGTCAAAGCCCGCCGCACGGCGAGAAATCAGTCGCGAGACAACCAAGAAACAAAAAAATTGGGATTTCTTCGCCAACTTAAAAATTCGGCGGGCCTAAGTCCGACAAACTGCTAGGTGCGGTTCAATCGAAAAATGGGAGAAAGGGCTGAAGGTCCGATCTATAATCTGGCCAGGAAACCCGAAATCCTATAAAGCGCCCAGAGATTGGGTCTTGCGATAGATTTGATCTAGGGCTTTGGCAGCAACGTCGAGCCAAGGAAGGGCGCGGCGTTCCATCACTACCAACACTACGCGTCGGCAAAAAGAAAACAGCCTCAAACAAACCATGAAAACGACCCAACAACAACCAACCATTCATCAAGGAAATCCAACATGAATCCATCAACTCTATCGAAATTCGCCATCGCCCTTGCCGTCGCATCGCTTCTTGCCCTGCCGACCGCGCAAGCCCAATCAAAAACAGTCACGACCGACACCCACTCCTTCCACGAAGTCGCGGACGGCGTCTATTTCGTCGTCGGCACCGGATCCATTTTCGTGCAAAGCAACTCTTTGCTCATCGTGAACGAGGATGATGCAATCCTCGTCGATTCCCATGTAACGCCGGATGCGGCGAAGGCGTTGATCAAAAGCGTAAAGAAAGTCACGAAGAAACCGGTCCGCTACCTCGTGAACACGCACTACCACTTCGACCACGCCCACGGAAACCAAGTGTTCCCCGACAACATCGAAATTATCGGCCACGAGTACACGCGCGAAAGGCTACTTGGCAACGTCCTCGAACAAACCACTGCAGCTACCTTCACCGGTGGAATACCGGGCCAGATCAAAGGCATGCGCGGAAAGCTGGCCAGCGAAACGGACCCCGCAAAGAAGGCCGATCTTGAACGAGAAATCAATGTGCAGGAGGCCCATGTCAAGGCGCTAAAGGAAGTCATTCCCACGCCGCCCACGATGACCATGCGCGATAAGATGACCCTCTTCCGCGGCGGCCGTGAAATTCAGTTGATACACTTGGGCCGTGGCCACACCGGCGGCGACATCGTGGTCTTCCTACCCGAAGAGCGCATCGTCTTCACCGGCGACCTCATGCTGCCCATGCTGGCTTACGGGGGCGACGGCTTCGTCAACGAATGGGATGAAACGCTCGAACGCCTCAAGTCCTTGCCCTTCGACGTCATCCTGCCCGGCCACGGCGACCCCTTTACCGACAAGGGGCAAATCACCAACTTTCAGGCCTATCTCCGCGACCTGTGGGCGCAAGTGGTAGAACTCAAGGAACAGGGGCTCACCGCCGACGAGGCCATCGGCAAGCTCGACCTGGATGCACACAAAGAAAACTTCCCCGGCCTGTCATACAACGGCATTTTTGAATTGGGCGTGCGCCGCATCTACAAGGTCATTGACGCGCAGTAGAGAAACCGTTTCCGCCGTTCCGTCATTGCTTATTTGACAGGATGACAGGATAAAACAGGATGATGTGTTCTGGCGAGTGAAGCACAATCCTGTCATCCTGTCAAAGCTCTTTTTCCGTCACCCCGCCCGCGATCTCTAAGGTCAGGCAGTATTCTGAGTAGCCGACGGACCGCCAGAACTGGATCGCCGCGTCGTTTGAACTGAGCACATCCACGGTTAGACGTTTGCCCTTGAGCCACACCTTTTCTCGCTGTATGGCGAAGGCCGTTTTTCCGATACCTTGGCGCCGAATTGTCCGCCGCACAAAGAACTGCCTGAGATAGATTTCGTCGTCGTGTTCTCGATAGAGACCATACGCAACGGGTTCTACGTCGTCTTGCAAGAAGAGGACGGCGTTATATTCGCCCGACAACCACGAAGCCATGCGGTCGCGAAGCTCGGGCACACTCATCGAGTTTCGGCCCCTCGGCCTCGATTAATTGCTTATTCCATTCGGCGAGCAAGTCGAGGTCTTCATCGTTGGCGGCGCGCCAATTCATATCGCTCCTTCCTATTCTGTCGGCCTCTCAAAACTCTTCTCCCGCACCCCAAGAATAAGTGATTTGAAGCCCTTCATGCCAGGTGCGGATTCCGGACGAAAGCGATCGGTCATTCCGATTGAAAAAGATCACCG
>JAPYPO010000449.1 GCA_029937645.1 Candidatus Hydrogenedentota bacterium | reverse complement strand
TTCAATCTCATTGGCTCCGGTCGCCGACGGGTCCATATGGGTAATCTCGGCTTACCTTTTCAGTAACATTGGATCCCGGAAGAACGGGCAGTGTCGGTTCTAAGGGGGCGTATCGCTGGGGCGGCGCGGCTGGAACGAGATTCTGGATAGATCCGGTGGAAGACATGTTTTGTGTGTTTATGATTAATATTCTTCCCCACTCAAACCTGAAGTACGGAGACGAATTCCGGTTGCTTGCCTACCAGGCTATTGTTGACTAGGGTGTGATAGGCTGTCGTTTTGGCGCTCTAGGAAAAAGGTAGTATGGCGGTATCGGCGTGCTGCGTCTTTGGAACTATGAAAGGTACGGTGTCATGGATTTTGAAGATACTCCGCAGGAAGCTTCCTTTCGTAGGGAGGCACGGGAGTGGATTGCGAGCCATGTCCCGCTGAAGAGCGAAACGCGGGAGCGTGTCCGTTCGGAGACCGATCCGGAAGAAGAGAAGGTACGGGCGCAAGCGTGGCAGGCGAAGAAGGCCGACGCGGGTTACGCGTTTATCCATTGGCCCAAAGCGTATGGGGGGCGGGATAGCGTGATGGAGGCAGTCATCTTCGCGCAGGAAGAGGGTGCCTTTGCAACGCCTGACGATTTCTTTGCTAATTCGTCGTTTCTCGGCCCGACGATCATGAAGTACGGTTCCGAAGAGATTAAGGATCGGTACATTTTAAAGATGTTGCGGGGTGAGGAAATCTGGGCTCAGATGTTTTCGGAGCCTTCGGCGGGATCGGACTTGGCCGGCATTCGCACCCGGGCCGAACAGGAGGGCGACGACTGGGTTATCAATGGGCAGAAGGTCTGGACGTCGCTCGCCCAGCATTCGGATATGGGCGTGGTGGTTACGCGGCATGACCGGACGGTGCCGAAGCATATGGGGCTTACGTATTTCTTGGTTGATATGAGGACGCCAGGAATCGAAGTCGTTCCCATTAAGCAGATTTCCGGCGCGTCGCATTTTAATGAGGTGTTTCTGACGGATGTGCGTATACCCGATTCGATGCGTTTGGGCGCGGTGGGGGACGGGTGGAGCGTGGCGCTGACGACGCTGATGAATGAGCGGTTTTCGACGAGCCGTTCCCATCGCCCGGATGTGGAAGAATTCTTGGAGCTGGCGCGGAATCTTGAAATCGACGGGAGGCCTGCTATCGAGAACAGCGGCATCCGTGAGCAGATAGCCGATTTGTATGTGTGCGCGCAGGGGATCAGGAATATTCAGTCCCGCACCTTGACCGCTCTATCAAAAGGGCAGGCGCCCGGTCCGGAAGCGTCCATCGCCAAGTACGTGAATGCGAATAAATTTCAACGAACGAGTTCGCTCGGAATGGACTTGCAGGAGATGGCTGGAATCATCACGGACAGTGATGAAGTGGGGGATAGCATTATTTTTCAAAGCGGGTTCATGCAGAGCCCCGGCATACGGATTGCCGGCGGTACGGATGAGATTTTGCTCAATATCATCGCCGAACGCGTTCTGGGTCTCCCACAAGATATCCGGGTCGACAAGAAAGTCGCGTTCAACGAGTTACCCACGGGCGGTGCTTGAGGCAGGTATTCGCTTGGTTTCCAATGCGCCCGTTGTGAAGGGCGTCAGGAATTTGGGCTAGTACGAGGAGGTGCGACGCATGTGTAATGGTTGGGTACGGCCTGTTGCGTTACTTTTGCTTACTCTCTCGCTGTCTAGCTGTGGGCGGCCAGCCGTTGAAACCGGGGCGGATGACGCCGTTGTGCTGAACGGGGCGGCGGATAGTAATTCGGCCGACTTAAGCTCCCCTCGATATGGCGGTCACCTGCATGTGGGACATTACATCGAACCCAGTTCTCTGGATGCCGTGCTCGGGCATTCCGGCGGCGACACTTATTACTGGCGTCAGCTGTTTGATAATTTGGTGGATGTGGATATAGAGCTTTCCCCCCGGCCTAGCACCTCGCTGGCTACGTCTTGGGATATTTCGACGGACCCGCATTCCATCACGTTTCATCTGCGCGAAGGCGTGACCTTTCACGATGGCACTGCGTTTAACGCGGAAGCGGTTAAGTTCAATATTGATCGCATTCTCGACCCGGCCACGATGGCGACTCCGCGCTCGTCATTTACGGTGATCGATTCCGTTGATGCGTTGGATGAGTTGACGGTGCGCTTCAACCTGAAACACCCCTGGGGCGCGGGTCCGAACATGCTGGCCGAACGCGGCGGCGTTATGAGTTCGCCAACGGCGATCGCCAAGTTCGGTAAAGAATACGGATGGAATGTGTCTGGCACGGGGCCGTTTGAGCTCGATAAGGTTGTCACCGGCACCAGCGTACATATGGTGCGGAACGAAAATTATTGGGGCACGGATGAGGAGGGCAACCGCCTTCCCTACCTCGACGAGGTTACCATCCGCGTCATCCGTGACCAGACCGTGCTCGCAGCAGCCCTGCGCACCGGCGAGATCGACGTCGCGTATCTGCCGTACAAAGATGTCTCCACCTTCGAAAACGACAGCCGCTTCCAGATCGAATCGATGGAAGGCGGCAACGTCGCTTTTGTAATGTGCTTCAATCTGGACATGCCTCCCTTCGATAATGTGGACGTGCGCCGCGCGGTGAGCTACGCTACGAACCCGGAGGCGATCAACAAGACTATCTTCTTCAATCAGGCGGTTGTGGCCGATTCGGGTATGTGGCCCACCGGCTCTTTTGGGCACAACCCTGATGTGGAGCGGCCTTACTACGACCTCGACAAAGCGCGCGAATATTTGCGGGCAGGCGGCAAACCGGATGGATTCGAGTTCACGGTCGTCACCTGGAACCACCCCATGATATCGCCCTCTGCGGAGGTCGTGCGCGATATGCTCAAGAAGATTGGCATTACGATGAACATCGAGGTGTTCAACGCGAAGGCCGCCACGGAGGCCTTCTTTCACGCCCGCAAATATCCGATGTTCATGAGTCAATGGAGCCGCTATCCGGAGCCTGACTGGCTCGCTTCCCTCGCCTATAAGAGCGATGGCTGGTACAATGCGGCCAACCTTGAGCGCCCGGATGTCGATCGGTTAGTGGAACGGGGCGCATCGTTGTATGATCCGGCCGAGCGCAAAGCGGTGTATCGAGAACTCGACGCGCTCATTCTTGACGAGGCCTGGTTTCTCCCACTTTTGTACGGCACCTACTACGCCGCCGCGCCCCTTAAGGTGCATAACCTTGATCGCCTGATGGCTGCGGACGCTAAGATGGATTTACGCCTGATATGGATGAGCGAATAGGAGAAGAATGCAGTCGATCATCCCACATGCGCCATCTGGGGCGATGCGAATGACGCGTATTCCATGGACACGACCGCTCGCGCTATTTGTGGCCGCTCTCTCGCTGTTTGGGTGCGGAGGGCCATCCGATGAATCCGGGACGGATGACGCCGCCGTGCCGAACGAGACGGCGGACAGCGATTCGGCTGATTCAAGCTCCCCTCGATATGGCGGCCACCTGCGCGTGGGACATTACATTGAACCCGGATTTCCCATTTGGAAGAGTCATCTTGAGATCCGCCGGCATCGAT
>JAPYPO010000448.1 GCA_029937645.1 Candidatus Hydrogenedentota bacterium | reverse complement strand
ATGCCGGCGGATCTCAAGATGACTCTTCCAAATGGGAAATCCGGGTTCAACCCAATTCGCCAGCGACCCCTAATTTGCGCCCAGGGGCTCCCTACCATCGCCCCGCCACATTCAGAGGCCTCCATGTACCATTCAGAGACCTCCATGCAGAAGGTATGGAAGCTCCGAAAAGTGCTAGTATGGGTGTGTCGTACGAAGAACTCTCCGCAGCCTGCTCGTTGGGACCGGATACAACACCTTAGGCTGAGGCCTTAATGTGCCCGAATCTACACCTTACAAGATTATTGATGAACTTGGGCGCGGAGGCATGGGGGTCGTCTACCGGGCCGTCGAGAAAAGCCTCAACCGCCCCGTAGCCCTGAAAGTCCTACCCAAGCACCTCGGCGACCGCACCGATTTAGTCGAGCGCTTCAAGCGGGAAGCCCAAATCGCGGCTACGCTCAACCACCCGAACATCGTCACCGTGTACGCCATCGGCGAGCAAGACGGCCACTACTACATCGCCATGGAGTTGGTCGAGGGCCACAATCTGGGTGAGATGCTGGCCGAGGAAGGGCGTCAAGATCCGCGTTTTGCTGTGGACCTGGTCGCGCAGGCAGCCACCGCGCTGAGCCTCGCCCATCCCAAAAACATCGTCCACCGGGACATCAAACCAGCGAACATGTTGCTGGACAAAAATGCCTGCCTGAAGCTGACCGATTTCGGCTTGGCCCGCCTCACCGAAGGGGGCTCCGATCTCACGGTGACGGGCGCGCAACTCGGCACACCTCGGTACATGTCGCCCGAGCAGTTCGAAGGGAAGGACGCCGATCACCGCTCAGACCTATACGCCTTGGGCGTGACCCTCTACGAACTTCTCAGCGGTCAACCGGCATTCAAAGCCCCAAACTCCGCAGCCCTCATGCGCAATATTATTGAGCAGCGGCTCCCATTGGTGAGCGAGTTTGTACCCGGTTCCCCGCCCGAACTCGATCTCGTGATACAACGCGCGACTCACAAGGATCCCGAAGAACGCTACCAGACCGCACGCGAGCTGTTGGAAGATCTGGAAGAGTGGCTTGAGTCCGGCCGGGTTCCCATTGCGGCAGAGGAGGGCCTCGACGACTCGCGCGTAATCGAAGACGGCCAGAGCCTGTTCGAAGAGACCACCGTGATTCCTCCCTTGCCCCCAATTCTGCCCCCAATTCCCGGGCTGGACTCAGGGCCTAAGACTCCGCCTGTGTCGAAGGTTTCCGAGAAAACGGCTCCCTTGCGTGCCACGCGCCGTGCGGTCAACGGGGAACCGCCCACGCAGGCTGAAGCGGGTCTAAACTTCATGATTCACCATGTGGGCGGCGATGCGGAGTGGGCCGAATGGATCGCGCTCCAGCTCGATGGAGTGGGGTACGAGACAGAGCGCATCATATGGGACAACCAAAACCCACACGAGGCCCTGCGGCAAGTCTTGAAGAAGGTCGACAAAGGCGCCTCCATTATTTCGCTCGTGTCGCCACAATACCTGAACACGCTATCGAGTGACCGCGAGTGGTCCGAAGCGGTCGCGACGATGTCGCTGAAGCCGTTGCCCGTGATGGTGGCAAATTGCGGCAGCCTGACCCATACATTTCGCACCTATCAATATATCGACGTCGTGAAGTTGCCGCGCGAGAAGACACGCGAACTGCTGCTGACGGAGGCCCTCGAACTGCAGGGAAAGCCCAGGGCTCCCAAAGTAGTTTCGACCGAGCAGCCCGTCTCCAAATTTGAGACCGCCAACCTCGCGCACAACGTATGGAATATCCCCTACGATAGCGACATGGATTTCACCGGGAGAGGCACGCTCCTTACGCAGATGTACGAGGCGTTGACCGGCTCGAGCCGGACGGCCGTGCTCTTTCGGGGTGGACCCCAACACGCGGGCATGGGCGCCACGAGGGCGGCGGTCGAATATGCCTACCTCAACCGCGTCACCTATACCGTCGTGTGGTGGATTCGCGCGGAGGAGAAGGTGGTGTTACGCGACGACTACGCGAAGCTTGCCCTCGAGCTTGATCTGCCGGAAAAAGATTCCGCCAAACAATCCATCGTCATCGAAGCCGTGAAAAACTGGCTCGCGACCCATACGGGATGGCTGATCGTGTTCGATGGCGCTCCCAAATTACAAGCGATCGAAAGCTACCTGCCAACAGGCCATCCCGGCCATGTGCTCGTGACCTCCTCGTCCCCGGAGTGGCCCGCGCACACCCATCCGCTTCCCGTCGGACCCCTCGAGCGCGCCGCCGCGTCGGAGATCCTGTTTCGCCGCGCCAAGATCCGTAACGAAGGCGCCGCATCCGCGCTGGCCTCCTCCCTGGGCGATGTGCCCTTGGCCTTGGCGATGGCCGGCGCGTATGTCGAACAGAAACGGATTACCTACGATCAGTACATCGACCTCTTTTTGGATCGGCACCGCAAACACTGCGGCCCGGGAGAGTCCCCGCGCGACGCACAATCCGTCATAGAGACCGCGCTCGCGTTGTCTATCGAAGCGGTCGAGAAGGACCTGGCCCCGGCGCTCGAAGTGCTGAAAGTCTTCGCCTACCTCGCGCCGACGCCGCTCCTTCTTTCCAGGCTCATATCGGGCGCTAAGCAGTTTCCCAGATCGGCCAGCAAGTCCTTGGTGAAACAGGCAAAGCTTCAAGAGGCCATGAGCGTGTTGAAGCGCTATAACCTGATCGCCGAAAAAGACGACGCCATGGTCGTTCACCGAGCAATTCAAGGCCGGTTAATAAAATGGCTTGAGTTGGATCCCGAGAGTGCGATCGGGGAGACCTATCAGAAGACCATCGAGTGCCTGCGGCCGAGTAAGGTTGAAGCGAAAAGCAATCCTGTATGGATGATCGCCACGGTCGATTTGCTGCTCGATCTTTTCCCTGCGGCCTACGAGACGCCCGAGAGCGTGAACGAAGGCGCGTTGCTGTTGCCGTACATGATTCATGTGATCCGCCATGCCACACGCGGCAAGATCGAACCAAAACGCGCGGGCGAGCTGCTTTTTCGTTTCGGTTCCTATCTCGATATGAGGGGCGACTATACCCGGGCCGAAGAATCCTACAAGCGCGCGATTGAATACCACCAGGCCGTGTATGGGCCGATGCACCTGAACATCGCGAAGCTCTTCGAAAAGCTTGGAGGCGTATACCGCGGGCAGAGCGAGTATCGAAAAGCGAGAGCCCACTACGAGCAGGCGCTCAGCATTCAAGAGGGTGCCGGAGGGAAAGGCGCGGGGCCGCGTGCCATGACGCTGCAACGCCTCGGCAACCTGTGCATGGATATGGAACAATTGTCCGAGGCCCGGCACTACTACCGAAACGCGCTGAAACTTCACATAAAGATCAAGGGCATGAAGAGCGAAGCGGTCTGCCAGGATTACACGAACTTGGGGCTGGCGGCACAGGAACTGAAGGACTACACGGAGGCGTGGGAGCATTTTGGTCAGGCCTTGCAGATTGCAGACTCCGTTTTTCACGGCAGTCATCCGACCATGTCCGCAGCGGTAAAGAATATGGCCGGGCTTCTCCAGCAGATGGGCGATCTCAAGAATGCGCGCATCCAGTA
>JAPYPO010000447.1 GCA_029937645.1 Candidatus Hydrogenedentota bacterium | reverse complement strand
CGCGTGTGCGCATGCGTAATGGCGCTGCTGATTTCTCATCAAACGATTGCGCAAGATCGCATCAGTCAAGCCAATCTGAATATTGATACCGACCGCATAAGAAACGCCGATACCGAACAGGGCAATTGGCTCGCCCATGGGCGAACTTTCTCGGAACAGCGCTTTTCTCCATTGAACCAAATCAACGAAGAAAATATCGGCGACATGGGGCTTGCGTGGTCCATCGAAACCGGATTTGGTCGAGGGCATGAAGCGTCGCCCATCGTCGTTGACGGCGTCATGTTTATCACCCTGCCCTGGAGTGTCGTCATGGCGCTCGACGCGGAAACAGGCGAGACCATCTGGACCTACGATCCCGAAGTGCCGCGCGAGTGGGGGAGGAGAGGCTGTTGCGACGTAGTAAATCGCGGGGCCGCGCTCTGGAAAGGGAAACTCATTTTCGCCACGTTTGATGGAAGGCTCGTCGGGTTGGACGCGAAAACGGGCAAACGCATCTGGGAGACTCGCACGACCGATCCGGATCAACCCTACACAATTACGGGCGCGCCTCGAATTGCCGAGGGCAAGGTCGTTATCGGAAATGGGGGAGGCGAGTACGGCGTACGCGGGTACATCACGGCCTATGACGCTGGCACAGGCGAGCAAGCGTGGCGTTTCTATATCGTCCCAGGCAACCCCGCCGATCCCTTCGAGCACCCCGAAATGGAAGTGGCTGCGAAGACTTGGTCGGGTACGTGGTGGGAAGCGGGCGGCGGTGGCACGGCCTGGGATTCCATGGCCTACGATCCCGATCTGGAATTGCTCTACGTGGGTACCGGAAACGGTTCACCTTGGAATCGCGAGATTCGCAGTCCCGGCGGAGGCGACAATCTCTATCTGTCTTCCATCTTGGCCATCAAACCCGATACGGGCCGTCTCGTTTGGCATTACCAGACGACACCCGCCGATAGCTGGGACTACACAGCAGTACAGCACATCATGCTCGCGGATCTGGAAATCGAGGGCCGTACGCGCAAGGTGCTGATGCAGGCTCCAAAGAACAGTTTCTTCTATGTATTGGACAGAGAAACCGGCGAACTCCTCTCTGCCGACAAATACATCTACAGCAACTGGGCCAGCCACGTGGACCTTGAAACCGGCCGTCCCGTGGAATTGCCGAACGCCGATTACAAGGATGAGCCAAAACTCATCTATCCCGCTCCGGATGGGGGCCATGGGTGGCACCCCATGGCCTACAATCCAGCGACCGGGTATGTGTACATCCCTGCCATGATGGGAGGCATGGCGTATGTATACGACGAAGACTACGTCTACACAAAGGAGGCCTGGAATACGGGCACGGATTTCGGCGCCATCCCATCCGCCATGGAAGGAATTACGACTCCTAGGCAGCAGAACGCCGGGTACCTCAAGGCCTGGGATCCCATTGAAAAGCGTGAAGTGTGGAGCAACCAGCTTCCCGGCCGATTCAACGGCGGCCTGCTCAGCACGGCCGGAAACCTTCTGTTCCAAGGAACGAGCGACGGCCGATTCGTCGCTTACTCGGCTGACAAGGGTGAGGAACTGTGGCAGGTGCAGACCAACATTGGAATCATCGCGCCCCCCGTCACCTATACCATCGACGGGGAGCAATACATCGCAGTGCTCGCCGGATGGGGCGGCGGCGGCGCCATTGTCGGTGCAGACCGCGGCATCTCGGCGGCCACGCGCTATCCGAACCGTGGTAAAGTACTTGCCTTCAAATTGGGCGGAAACGCCAAGCTGCCAACCGTTATCCCCAAGCGTCAAGTCATGGTCCCGCAGGATGTGTCGGGCGTCTCGGTTGAGACCTTCAGACGAGGCGAGCGACTGTTTCAGGACTACTGTTTCATGTGCCACGGATTCGCCGGAAATTCCGCCGGGGTGGTCGCCGACTTACGATTTTCGATTCAGAGAGTCCACGACTCTTTCGAGGACATTGTCCTAAAAGGCATCTTCAAGGAAAGCGGTATGGCGAGCTTCGCGGATATCCTGGACAAAGAGGATGTGGCCGCGATAAAGAGTTACTTGGGCCTTCGCATTAATCAGGACTCGGGTGCGACTTCGAATACGCCATGAGCCAGATGAAATCAGCACCCATACGGATCAGAGGAGGGCACACAATGATGATCGGCAGAAACCACACCGCGATTTAGTTGAAGGACATGGACAAGTCTCTGGCAATTTATCGCCAGTTCTCTCTTATTTTGGTTTCGTTTTCTATCTCCATCATGGAAGATATAAATTGTCGCTCATTGTTTGGGCTACGAAAGTTTCCATGGCCCTCGACCTCCGCTGCCGAGTAGACGGTTCGCGCTTTCGTCTTCGAGAATACGTTCGTTCTTACCATCCCAGCGGATGGGGCGTTGAAGCCTGTAGGAAAGATTCGCGAGGATGCACAGTTTTCCTACCTGGTGGCCGGCCTCGATGTTCATATGGGTTTTCTCGCGGCTCTTGATGCAGTCAAACCAATTCTGATGATGGCCTGGACTCATGAAGGCTTGGTAGCCATCGGATGGCGGGGTGTAGTTCGTCGCTTTCTCTTCGGTCTCGCATTGGCCGTCTCCGCCATGTACGATGAGTTCGTCTTTCGAGCCTTTGTATACCGCGCCGCAGCCTAAGCCTCCTGTCCTTGGAAGAGATTGATCCCACACGACGGTGAGGTCCGGGTTTTCGTATTCGTAGGTCACTTTCATGTGCGGTGGGCAATCGTACATTCCGCTCTTTGGCGGTTCTCCTGTTGCTGTTATCCGAACCGGGTCTCTGTGGTCTAGGTCGAGGCACCAGGAAGCGACACTCAGGATGTGCGCACCACGGTCGCGAATTAGGCCACCGCCGAAATCGAGGAACCATCGGAAGTTGATGTGGGCGCGGTCGGGGTTGTAGGGCACCCATTCGGTCGGTCCGAGCCACATGTCCCAATCGAGTGTGGATGGTGGCTCTTGGTTTTTTGCGAAATCGCCGCCGGTTGGGTTTTCGAAGATCCAGCACTCTACGCGGGACACTTTGCCGAGTTGCCCGTTTCGAATGTAGTTGCAGGCGGCATGGGCCGCAGGTTGGGATCTGCCCTGTGATCCGACTTGCACGACGCGTTTGTAACGATTCGCCGCTTCGACCATAGCTCGGCCTTCTTCGACGGTTTTGCTGGCGGGTTTTTCGACGTATACATCTTTGCCGGCTTCGCAAGCGTGGACGGCCATGAGAGCGTGCCAGTGATCGGGCGCGGCGATGAGCACAGCGTCGATGTCGGAACGGTCGAGTATTTCGCGATAGTCGTTGTAGCCTTTTGCTTTGCCGCCGGTGAAATCGATTCCTGCGGCGCGGTGGTTTTCGTCTACGTCACAAATTGCTGCGACAGTCACGTCATCGCGTCCGGTGAGGAATCGCAGATGGGCTCTGCCTTGGCTTCCGGCACCTATGTGTCCTATGACCAGACGATCATTTGCGCCTGGGCGTCCTGCTCGGGCGAGTACACCTGACGGCAGGATAAGGGGTGCGGCGGCAACAGAGGCAATCGCCATGAAGCCGCGACGTGTGGGTTTGGGGACTGACTTGGAT
>JAPYPO010000446.1 GCA_029937645.1 Candidatus Hydrogenedentota bacterium | reverse complement strand
TAACCTAAGCCACATATCCATTTCTCCTTCTGAAAGCGCCTTCCAACCCCATCATCTGCATAGGGCCAAGCCGACTGGCCGCCATTCATCGTGGGCGAGACGCCCGCACTTCCCTTGTGCTTTCAAAGTGTAAACGCCAGCAAAGGGGTAGTCCCCGCGCTCGCTTGAGGAATAGGCTAAGAGGAAAAGGACGCCGGAACGGCGAATCCTGATGTGTCCTCGCCGACAAAGCCGGTGAGTTAGGGCCCGATGCGCCTATCGAAGGTGAAGGGGACGTCAGGGTCTTCGGTTACGGTTACCAGCAAGGGCGGGTTCGTGCCCACGGCATCCACCTGGGCCCGAACCAGGTTCGGAACGCGCCACGGCGATACGAGTTTGTAGACATGCCCGTCGCCGTGCAGGTACAGCACCGGTTTCTCGAAGGCGGCCACGCGCGCTACGAAGGGCGTGAAGAAATCGCCGTTCTTCGCTTCGTTCGGACTGGCCTGCGCACAGACCACAGCGGCCCGAACCTTCGGACCATAGCGTTCCAGACATTCGTCTACCCATGCCATGTCATGTTTGTGTCGGCGGGTCCAATCAGCCTGATCGTGTACCTTTCCACCGACGATGTTGAGGCCGATGACCAGTACGCCATTTTGCACAAACGCGAAATTGTCGGGTTGCGCGGGTTGCGTTCGTGTGGCAGGGGCGTTGTCGAAGTTTCGGTGAAAGCCTTCGAAATATTTCTGCCAATGCCGCCACCCGATGGCCGGGTCTTCCAGATCGTTCCACTCGTTGTCCCCGAGCACCACATACACCGGCTTGTGAGAGGTCTTCAGCAGCGCAGCCACCCCGGCGTAATACCATTCCGGGAGTGCCTGTGAGCCCTTGGCAATGTCCCCGAGGTGGATCAGGAAGGCGCTCTGTGGATGGGCGCTCTCCGCCGCGACCTGCCTCGCCAGCACCGGCCACTCGGTGTCGCCGCGGGGCCCGTCGCCCATGGCCCCAAAGGACAAGGGCTTCTGTTGGGCGGTCGGGCCCGCGCAACCGGCCATCGCCCCCGACAGGGCGACGATGCAGAGTCCCACGGTGCAGGGCCCCAGAATACGTAGCCCCAGAATAGGGCGCCTCATCGTTGAAAATTTCATCACGAATTCTCCACCTTTCAATCAAACTAAGGATAGCGGTTAATCTATTCGGGTTGACTGGTTTCCTCTATCGACGAGGCGTGGTCTTGAGCATCCTGGCCTTCGACATCGAGGGTCTTTGCTTTTCCACGCCGCCGCCGTCTGGATTTTTGCCGCCGGATCTTTTCTTGCCGACGGGCTTCGGGACTTTGCGCGCCGAGCGAATCTTCTTCGAGTAATTCGCACATGCGGCGCCGCGCGTAGAAGCGATTCAGTGATTGAGATCGCGCCTTCTGCATTTTCACTTCGAGGCCACTGGGAAGGTGTTTGATATAGACGCAGGATGCGGTGCGGTTGACTTTCTGACCGCCCGGGCCGCCCGAACGGATGAATCGCTCTTCCATGTCCTCTTCGCGGAGGCTACACGCGGCCATCCGCACCGCGAGCGCGTTTTCCTTCTGTGGCGTGACTCCAAAACGGGGCATAGCAGTCTTTACGGTTAGGGAATTGAGCCAATCATGCGATGGCCGCAATTGTCGTAGCCTTGGCCATGGGCAGTTGAGAGCATTAGGGATGGCGTTTCGTGCCCTGCAGTGCTTCTGGCCATGATAGTTTCCTTTTGGTAGACGGTATGGATCTTCAGATTAGCAGATGTCCAGGCGAAAGCCTAACGGACCCCGTGTTCGGCGGCCCCTGGAATATTGAGAAGCTCTGATGTGAATTCCTTTGTCGCCGCATCCCCTTCGGGGAAGAACGTGTGGAGCGGCGCAAACCGGAGGAATCGCTTCGCTCATCGTCCGGCTACATGCCGTTGCCCTTTCGCGGCAATATACTGCTAGTGGTGTGATTCAAAATCCAGAATGCTTATACAAATTATTCATGCGAACTCCCACTGCGCATGGGGTTGCGCCGCAAGAAAAGGGACAGACACGTCTCCGCTCGTACCTTGCTTCGCTTGCGTCTACTTTTGAAAAAGCCCAAAAGCCCCTTTTTTGCTTAGTTTCTTGAGGGAAGTTCACAAGACATATTTTCCCATCAGCATAAATCAAACCACCCGGATTACGCTGCGCGAATACGGCCTTGTGGCGTTGAGCGAGGTTTGTTAGGGTGGCGCGTACTGGATTCCAATTTCGAGGAGAATTTCTGACATGTTAATCCGCGCCATCTTCTTTTCAATAATTCTTGCGATTTCTTTCGCAGCCCACGGCGAGGGCCGGGTAATTATCCTGGGTTTCGACGGCGTGGATCCGGGGATTGTGGAGTCCATGATGGCGGCGGGTGAATTGCCGCAACTTTCCTCGTTGCGCGACAAGGGCAGTTACACGAAGCTGGGTTCGAGCAATCCCCCTCAGTCTCCCACGGCTTGGTCGTCGTTCACGACGGGCAAGCATCCGGGCAACCATGGGGTCTTTGACTTTCTGCGGCGCATCCCCCAGAAATATTCGGTGCGGGTAGGGTTCGGCAGCCCGACTTCGGCGGGCCTCGGAGCCGATGGCGCGTTGGTGAAGGCGCCGGGGTTCAACTCGATTCGCAAGGGGGATAGCTTTTGGAAAGTGGCCAACGAGCAGGGCGCTAAGGTCAAGATACTCGCCGTGCCGTTTTCGTTTCCAGCGGATGAATTGGAAGATAGCTGCATGTTGAGTGGCCTGGGTGTCCCAGATTTGCGAGGGACGACGAGCACCTATTTTCTCATGTCTGACGCATTTGAGAAGCCAGGTAAGGTTGCCGGCGGCGTTCGGTTGCCGCTCAAGTTCGATGGGGCCACGGCCACGGTGAATGTCGAGGGCTTGCGGCATCCGAAGACACGGAAGTTTGTCTCGTTGCCCGTATCGGTCACAGCGGATCGCGCAGCGAAATCGGTCGAGGTGACGATCCCGTCGAAAACGGTCACGCTGCAGGAAGGGGAATGGTCGGAGTGGCTGGAGTGGAGCTTCGAGGTTACGCCAAAGTATACGGCCCACGCCGTCAGCCGAATCCATGTTCTGGAAGCGGGCGAAACGGTGCGGCTCTACATGACCTGTCTCCAGTTCCACCCGGAGAAGCCCTACATTCCCTTCACAAACCCGGAATCGTACAGCAAGGAATTGCGGGATCGCTATGGCTTCTACAAAACCATCGGTTGGGTCTTCGACACGAATGCGCTCAAGCATGACGCCCTCACGGAGAGCCTTTTCCTGGAGGATGTGCGCAACACGATGCAGTGGCGCGAGACGCTGACTCTGGATGAAATTGACCGAGGCGAATTCGATTTGCTGGTCTCGGCGTGGACGGGCACGGACCGGGTCAGCCATCTCTTCTGGCGCTACCGCGACACGGAGCACCCGATGTACGACGCGGAGGGCGCAGCGAAGTTTGGCACCGCCGTTGAGGATACGTATAAGCGGATGGACGAAACGGTGGGCAAGGTGGTGGCGAAACTGAAGAGCGACGACCTGCTCTTCGTCATGTCCGACCACGGGTTCCACAGC
>JAPYPO010000445.1 GCA_029937645.1 Candidatus Hydrogenedentota bacterium | reverse complement strand
TCGGGAACAACCAGCGAAAGGAACCATTTTGCCCAGACCCAACCACCAATTCGAGAAGAGACAACGGGAACTTGCAAAAAAGAAGAAGAAAGAAGAAAAACGCCTTCGCAAACTCGAGCGAAAAACCGGCAAAACCACTGAAGATTCCCCTCCCACCGCAGAAAGTACGGACAAGGAAGACCCTACCGCGTAAGGCCCGTCAACAGGGTTTCCGCGCACGGCCTCCTCAGGACAACGGTCGTGCCCGTGCTGCCAACTATCCTCGCCGACTACCATGAGGCGAATAGCGCAGTTCCGGGTGATCCAGGATTAAATCTCATAACAGAAGTTGTGAATAGTTGTAATTTTATCTATGATCACCTTGCGGATGCTTTGGTGGGGGCGATATTCCCGTGGGAAGGTGCGGTCACATTGGGGCCTAAATTCGAGACCACGATTAATGAAGTGCGGCGGTCTGGACGCGCCTCCATCCAAAATACCGATGCGAGCGCAATTTCCCCCGTCGGCAATGCGACGCCCCCCTTGAAAGGGGTGCTTTTTGGAGCCTATCCCATGGAACTACGGATTCACCCGCCGCAGAGGAAGATTAATATAGAGCCACCCATTCGCAAGAGCCCCCTGTTTCGAATTGTCCCGCTGATACTTTTAACCTTGGTCGCGACCCTGGCAGCCGCCCCAACCCACGCCGACACAGTTACGGAATCGACATGGACGACAAACGGTGGCCCCCCGTCCGACGTCCTTTCGGTGGCATTTTCTCCGGACGCTACACAGGTCTTGACCGGCGGAGGTTTTCCTGACTACACGGCAATGCTGTGGGATACGGAGACGGGCGTCGAGATCCGTACCTTCACCGGCCACCCGGCTGCGGTCTCATCGGTAGCGTTTTCCCCGGATGGTACCCAGGTTCTTACCGGCTCATGGGACAACACCGCGAAGCTATGGGATGCCGTTACCGGCACTGAGATACGCACCTTCTCCGGCCACGCGTCCGACGTGCATTCAGTGGCATTCTCTCCGGACGGTACGAAAGTCCTGACCGGCTCGCAGGACAATACGGCGAAGTTGTGGGGCACAGGAACGGGCATCGAGATCCGTACCTTCACCGGCCACGTCACCGGGGACATCTTTACCGCTATTTCAACGGTGGCGTTTTCGCCCGACGGTACCCAGGTGCTTACCGGCGCGTGGGACGACACGGCGAAGCTGTGGGATGCCGGGACAGGCGTCGAAATCCGCACCTTCCCCGGCCACACTGCCTGGATCAATTCGGTGGCATTTTCTCCGGACGGTACACAAGTCTTGACCGGATCGGGGGACGACACGGCGAAGCTGTGGGACGCTGGGACGGGTGTCGAAATCCGAGCCTTCACGAGCCACCCGAGTCCAGTCACATCGGTGGCATTTTCTCCGGACGGTACGCAGGTTCTTACCGGCTCGGCGGACGATACCGCGAAGCTGTGGGATGCGGGGACGGGTGCCGAGATCCGCACGTTCTCCGGCCATTCGGCTGACGTTGTTTCGGTGGCATTTTCTCCGGACGGTACGCAGGTCCTCACCGGTTCGCTTGACGATTCGGCGAAGCTGTGGTCTACCAGCGTGCAAACCTGCTTCACCCTTTGTGAGGGCGATACGACCGACACCGACAGCGACGGCCTATCCGACTGCGTTGAACTCTGCAACCAAACGGATCCTCTATCAAGCGACACCGACGGAGACAACGTGCCCGACGCATGGGAAGTCGCAGCCAATACGGACCCGCGAAACGCGGACAGCAGCGACGATTCCGATCAGGACGGCCTCTCCAATCTGGAAGAGTTTGAGGCAGGGACGGACCCATTCGATTCGGACTCCGATGGCGACGGGATACCGGATGGCTACGAGGTATCAAACCTTCTAAATCCCACAATAAGCGATGCGGCAGCCGACCCAGATTCGGACGGCGTATCAAATCTAGTCGAGTTCCAAGAAGGCACCGACCCGAACGATTCCGATAGCGACGGCGATCTCATGCCAGACGGCTGGGAACTGGACAACCAATTGAATCCGCTGTCGGACGATGCATCCAATGACGCGGATACGGACGGCGCAACGAACCTTGTCGAGTATCAGCATCTCTTAGACCCGAACGACTCCGACACCGACGATGACGAGTTGCCGGATGGCTGGGAGGTAGACCACTCGTTAGACCCACTGCTGAATGATGCGCAGGGTGACGCCGATGGCGATGGCGTGCCTAATTTGAGCGAATTCCAGCGCGGGACCAACCCGAATGATAGCGATACGGACGGCGACGAAATGCCGGATGATTGGGAAGCGGAGCACAGCTTAAACCCATTGACGAACGATGCCGATCTAAATCCGGACGGCGACAACCTCACGAACATCCAAGAGTTTCGCGCCGCTACCGACCCGCGGGATGCCTCCGATCCAAGGACAGATATCTACGTCGCGCCCACGGGCAACGACGCGACGGGCGACGGGTCCCAGGGGAACAGGTGGCGGACGATTGCCTTCGCCATGGCCGATGTGACGCGCTATTCGGACTTGCAATCTGTGACGATAACCGCAGCGGCGGGCGAATATGCCGAGCGGATCAACTTTGTCGAAAACGTGACAGTACGCGGCGCGGGCTCGACGCGTACGACCATAAAATTCTTTGATGCCGACAATCCCACCCGCGCGCTCGTCGATGCTGCGAACAACTCGGCGCTGATGGATTGCACCGTCTCCTTGCCCACCGACGCGACCGGTGCGCCCGTCCTTATCCGCATCGACAACGAAGTCATGAACATCGAAAACGTGCAGATAGACGGTGCTAATGACAGCACGAACGCCACAGGCGTATTCGTGACCGGCGCGGCATCCAGCGGATCATCGGTCAAACTCTCGACCTTCATCAACCTGGAGCGGGGCGTTCACGCGGTCGATTCAAACATGAATTTGACGCAAAACCTCTTCGATAACATTCGCAGCGACGCCGTGTTCATCGGCTTCATCACAAAGCAGGGCGAAGGCCTGACACCGCTCCTGGGTGACGCCCAAGATATCGCGAACACCGGCTTCAACCGCTTCCGTAACGTAGCCGGCAATTTTATCAAGTACGGCACCATAAACCCCGCCCTCACCTTCGCGCAATTCAACGACTGGGGCGTATTCACTGAGGTAGAAATACGAGCGAAGTTATCCGTTCCCACAAAAGCGGGGGCAGACCAGATAATCTTCGCACCGTTCATCGGAAAAGCTCTCCTGCCCGGCTCCATCGCGGTGGAACTCCTCGAGGTCGGCACAGGAGGCACGATTCCAGAAACCGCCAATCCACTCGTACAACTAAGCGGCTCCGGCGTCGCCCGAGACGCCGCCAGCAGCCTTTGGATTTTCGAAAACCTCGCCCCCAACACCTACGACCTGCTCGGCACCGCAGATCAGTACGTGGATGGGGCGGACATGGTGACGCTGCTAGGCTCAGAAATCCTCCCCGTATCCATGGAGCTACAGTTTGACGGTTCCGAAGGAGAAGGAGAAGGCGAGGGAGAAGGTGAGGGAGAAGGCGAGGGTGAAGGCGAGGGTGAAGGCGAGGGTG
>JAPYPO010000444.1 GCA_029937645.1 Candidatus Hydrogenedentota bacterium | reverse complement strand
TGAGGGTGAATTGGTCAAGATTGAGGACGAACCGGATTACGTTAGCTTTACTTCGCTGCGCAAGAAGGCGAAAGAGCTAGAAGAAAAAAGAGCAAAGGAAAGCGAGAAAGATAAGTAACTGTTAGCACGGTTCGGTGGCCAGGTTTACTCACTGGTGCCGCGCTGTTCTTTGTTTGGGGTGACGGCTATCCGGTTCTGCGCCCCCCGGGAGCGGACCTCCCCAAGTTGTTTTGCGATGCGGCCTCAAATGTTTGAAAAATAAGGGGATAGGCTGTAAAATATCGTCTTGTCCGGGCCTGTTTGGATGGGGACGATACCGCGTTGCGCTGTGTCAAACTTCCTCTGAATTCTTCCACGCCCGGGGCGCCCAGCAACCAACCAGACTCGTTCAAGGATCGTTTTGAATATATCGTTCGCCCATGTTAGCGCGACCGGCCGCGTGGCACCCCTGGGCCATTGGCGAGAAGGGGTGGACGGATCGATACCGGTCGGTGCGGAAATTTCTCAGGCAATCCAGCGTCTCGATCAGCCACTTTTCGTTGTGGATTCGGAAGGTCAACCCGTTGTCGCGACGGGGGGCGAAGCTTCCGTTGGCGAAAACGGCGACGGCGCTGCGCTGCTCGGATGCGTTTCACCGTGCCCTATCGAATCCTTGGGGGATGCGGGATTTCTCGTGGACTACGGGGTCCGCTATCCCTATGTCGCCGGCTCGATGGCCAACGGCATCGCCTCGGTGGAACTGGTCGAGGCTATGGCCCGTCGGGGTATGCTCGCGTTCTTTGGTTCGGCTGGACTGCCCATCGAGAACGTGGAGTCGGCGGTCCTCTCGCTGAAGGAATCTCTTGGCGACACGCCCCATGGTTTTAATCTAATCCATTCTCCGAATGAATCTGCCCTGGAGTTGGCGATTGTCGATCTCTATTTGCGCCATGGTGTGCGGATTGTGGAGGCCTCGGCGTTCCTGCGCTTGACGCTGCCCCTCGTTAAGTACCGCCTTCACGGAATCCACCGCGGTCCGGACGGCGAGGTGGTCGCGCCCAATCGGATCATCGCGAAAGTGTCTCGCGTCGAAATCGCCACGAGGTTCTTGGCACCGCCTCCTGAAAAGTTGGTTGCTAAACTCCTGGAATCGGGTGATATTACGCTGGAGGAAGCGGAGCTCGCAAAGGAAATACCGCTGGCCCAAGATATAACGGCGGAGGCTGATTCGGGTGGCCATACGGATAATCGCCCGGCCATCGCGCTGCTCCCGACGTTGTGCGCGCTACGGGATCGCTTGGCGGAAGAGCACGGATATTCTGTGCCGCTTCGCGTTGGGTTGGGTGGCGGAATTTCCACACCGGCTTCCGCGGCTGCGGCCTTTGCGATGGGTGCTGCCTACGTCATGACGGGAACGGTCAATCAGGCCTGCGTCGAATCGGGTTCGTCCGATCTCGCGCGCGGGATGCTTGCGGACGCGGGGCAAGCGGACACGGCTATGGCACCGGCGGCTGATATGTTCGAGATGGGCGTTGAAGTTCAGGTGCTGAAGCGCGGCACGATGTTTTCCATGAGGGCGTCGAAGCTCTACGATTTGTATCGCGCTTATCAGAGTATCGAGGATATCCCTACGGCCGAACGGGAGAAACTGGAGAAAACGATTTTCCGCGCGCCGTTGGAAGAAGTCTGGAAGCAGACGCACGCCTTTTTCGAGAAACGGGACCCTCGACAGATTGAAAAGGCGGAGACGGATCCGCGGCACAAGATGGCCCTTATCTTCCGATCCTACCTCGGCCAGGCATCGGGTTGGGCGAACCGTGGGGTGGAAGACCGTAAAATGGATTTCCAAATTTGGTGCGGTCCGGCCATGGGCGCGTTTAATGAATGGGTCAAGGGTTCGTGCCTGGAACCGACGGCCAACCGGCGAGTTGCCGGAGTCGCGCTGAACCTGCTTTTCGGGGCAGCGGCTCTGACACGCGTCCAGGCGCTACGCCGCCTCGGGGTGACGCTGCCGCCGGACGCCACGCGGGTCCGCCCCAGGTCCGACGAAGAAATTAACGAGGCGGTTGCCTATCTGACGGAAGCCGCGGCGGGGAGTAACGTGACGTGAGCGGATCGCCGAATGAGGACACCCGGAAACGGTCGCCGATCGCCATCGTGGGCATGGGCTGCATGTTCCCCAAGGCGGACGGCTTGGAGTCGTATTGGGCGAATATCTGCGAGGGAATCGATGCGATCACGGAGGTGCCTGAGACGCACTGGCGACCGGAAGACTATTTCTCCGAAGATCAAAAGAAGCCGGATTTCACCTATGGGCGGCGCGGTGGTTTTCTGAGTCCTTTTGAGTTTGATCCGCTGAAGTACGGAATTCCGCCCAATGCCCTCGAAGCGACGGACACGTCGCAGCTCCTGGGGATGGTGGTCGCCGAACGCGCGCTGGAAGATGCGGGCTATGGTGAGGATCGGGACTTTTCGCGCGAGAACGTCAGCGTCATTCTCGGCGTCACCGGCACCCTTGAACTGGTGATTCCGCTTGGCGCGCGCCTGGGCCATCCACGTTGGAAGAAGGCCATGAGCGATGCGGGCGTGAACGAGGCGACCGCGCGCGACGTGATGGAACGCATCTCGGATTCGTATGTTGATTGGCAGGAAAACTCCTTCCCGGGCCTGCTCGGGAATGTTGTCGCCGGCCGCATATCGAAACACCTGGATCTGGGTGGCACCAACTGCGTCGTCGATGCGGCGTGCGCGAGTTCGTTGAGCGCCATCCACTTGGCCGCACTTGAGTTGGAATCGGGCAAGGCCGACATGGTGGTCTCCGGCGGCATTGACACCTTCAACGACATTTTCATGTATATGTGTTTCAGCAAAACCCCCGCCCTCTCCCCCACGGGCGACGCAAAACCGTTTGACCAGGGAGCGGACGGCACGATTCTCGGCGAAGGCCTGGGGGTGGTGGTCCTCAAACGCCTTGAGGACGCCGAACGCGACGGCGACCGAATTTACGCCGTGTTGAAGGGCATCGGATCGTCCAGCGACGGTAAGGGCGACGCCATCTATGCGCCCAGCGCCGCAGGTCAACAAAAGGCGTTGCGGACGGCTTACGAAAACGCGGGCGTCTCGCCGGGATCGATCGAGTTGCTGGAAGCACACGGCACCGGGACGAAGAAGGGCGACGCTGTCGAGGCGAATGCCCTCGCCGAGGTGTATTCGAAGGACGGGCGCGATGCTTGGTGCGCCCTCGGCTCGGTGAAGTCGCAGATCGGTCACACGAAATCTTCCGCGGGCGCGGCCGGGATCATCAAGGCAGCGATGGCGCTGTACGACAAGGTGCTCCCGCCAACCATCAAGGTCGAACGTCCGCAGGATGTATTGGCCCCCGGGGCAACGCCCTTTTATGTGAATACCGCGAAACGTCCATGGCTGCCTTCGGGCGACTACCCGCGCCGGGCCGCAGTCAGTTCCTTTGGCTTCGGCGGCAGCAATTTCCATTGCGTGCTGGAAGAACATCGCGCGGCCAAAACCCAGACAACATGGGACGGGCGCGTTCAGATTGTGGCGATCTCTGCGGCGACAAAAGAGGAACTGCGGTCGTTGTTGCCTGAT
>JAPYPO010000443.1 GCA_029937645.1 Candidatus Hydrogenedentota bacterium | reverse complement strand
CAATCTCATTGGCTCCGGTCGCCGACGGGTCCATATGGGTAATCTCGGATGATACCAAGGCACGGAAGGCTTCGTTGATAGAAGAGCTAGTAGCTGTATCGTTCATGGAGAATTCCTATCCGATATCGGTTGGAAAGATTCTTGGCTTGTCAAAAAGGGCGGTGCTACACATGCCACCCTTGGCGCATGGCCCGGGTAAGTTTCCGGTCTGCCTCGGGGTCATTGACAAAGCGTTCCGCCTCGGGATCCCACTTGATCTCGCGCTCAAGCTGCATGGAGATGTTCCCCAGATGCGCGAGGTTGATCGCGTGGTGTGCCGCCTGGATGGGCGCGATGGTTGCCTTTCGGGTGCGGACGCAATCCAAGAAATTCTGGGAGTGCCCCCCATTGCTGCGATACAGCGGCCTCTCATTCGGTCCAAGTTTAGAATCCTGTAGGCCTTCGATGGATGAGGTGTAGGTATTGTTCCGGCTTACGTGCAGCCAGCCGTCTTCGCCTTCAAAGCGGACGCCCATGGGCCAATCATTTGTCGCTTTTGTCGAATTCCTAATCTGTATCTGAAATCCCTTTGGCGCAACCGGGCTTGCACCCGGCGCATAGACCAATTCCACGTAGTATTGCGTCGCCGCATTCCACAGGCCTTCCTTCGGAAAATCTCCCTTACCCCGGACCGCCTTGGGGCCGGTCGATTCCGTGCCCATGCCCCAGTTGGCGATGTCGCAGTGGTGCGCCGCCCAGTCAGTCAACTGGCCGCCGGAGTAATCGAGAATCCAGCGGAAATTCCAATGGCAGCGTTTTTGGGTGTAGGGGGCCTCGGGGGCCGGTCCGAGCCAGAAGTCGTAATCAAAGCCATTGGGCACGGGCATCTCGGGAAAGGCCGCCGAAGGTTTTCCCGTGGGCAGGCCGACCTTCACGGTATGAATCGCGCCTAGGCGTCCATTACGCACCATCTCGCACCCGTGCCGAAAGTTGTCATTGGAACGCTGCCAGCTTCCCGTCTGCCATACCACGCCGTACCGATCCACGGCGTCGCACATCGCGCGCCCTTCGGGGATGGTCAGCGCGAGCGGTTTCTCCGCGTACATATCGAGGCCTTTTTTCGCCGCGGCGATAGCAGGAATCGAGTGCCAGTGATCGGGCAAGGCGATTGAGACGGCATCAAGGTCGCTTCGTTCAAGCAGTTCTCTGAAGTCCTTATAGCCAACGCAGTCCTTGTTTCCATAGGTTTCGTTGACGACGGTCGCCCCGTTTTCCCAGTTGCCTTGATCTACATCGCAGAGGGCCACTATCTGGACCCGGTTGTTGCGGAGGAAGCCTTTCATGTTTCCCGTGCCCTGGCTGCCTAGGCCGATGGAGGCCATGACGATTCGGTTGCTCGGCGCAACCGTACCTCCAAGCCCGAGGGCCGATGCGGGAACGATGGATGGGAACAGGGTTGCTCCGACGGCCACGCTGGCTGCGCTCTTGATGAAGGAACGGCGCGTGATATTGCGTGGCGTCGTTGTAGGTTCTGGGGCTGTTGTAGGATCTGGGGCTGGCTTCTCTGCCATCGAGTGATCTCCTCGGTTTGAAATACGTCAGGTTTGAATTAGTGGGTATCGCTCAAGAAAAACTCATGGACGGCGCCGACGCCCCAAAGGCATGGCGAGCAGGAAATCATCAGAAGGTAATGGACTACTGACTCGGCGATTGCCAGATGACCAATCTAATTGTTCGAGCCATTCAGGACACCCAGCAAGTTCGATGGGTAACAGCAAGAGGCCAGACAAAATCGAAGCCGATGCCACACCTCAAACCAGTGGAGGAAGTCATTCAAGATCCGGACCCCGATCAGTCGTGGATGGATACACCGATGCCAAAGGGAAAGTTCTATGAATGGGTACTAGAAGTTCTGCCGGGGCTAGACGCTTAATATCACATACCTCCTTCCGTGTAATGACGCCATTCTCTATCAGCAAGATAATTCTGGGAAAACGGCCTTCACCGGACGGTTACTCTAACGCTGAAGATCAGCGGCGCGGCTTGCCGCTTCCGCTGTGGCGCCTCGTTCGCCAACCGGTTTCATCCTGATTTCTATCTCTGCCATCGCTATGCCCATCTCCCCAGCGATGGTGTAGAAGAGGTACGCTTTGCCGTCTTCCTCGTAAATAAAGGGATCGCGCAGTTGGTTGACCTTGATAGCGAAACCGTAATTGGAGGATTTGAGAGGGTACCTGGCGCCCTCGTAATCAGCTTCCGGCCTCAGAACCTCCATCGCCTCGGAGGGCTGCCATGTGCGCCAGTCGGGGCGCATTTCCACAGTGGCGACGACGATCCGCTCCGGGGTATCGCCCTTTCGCGAGTAGAAGATAAGCAAAGAATTGCCACGGATGAGCACGGCAGAGTGGCGAACCATACGCAGGAAATTCCCGCGGCTCTCAAAGTTGGTCAAACCGTCCTTTGAACGATAGAGTTCACCCCAGCCACTTCTCCCGTTCTTGGCCAATGCATACCAGGCTTCTTCCCACTGCCAGACGCGAAAGTAGGGCTTGCCGAGAATTTCATCTGATACCTTGAAGCGAAGGCCGTCCGCAGAGGTCGCGATGCCGGACCATTGGCTATCACGGTTCTTGTGAGGTCCGTGGAAATACATGCGGATCTGCCGACGTTCTTCGTCAACATGTACATCTGGCGAGGCTATGTGCCCGCGGAAGGAGGTGGCCTGCTCCAGCCTCAGCGTGCCCGATTCGTACACGGTCCACGGGCCGCCAAGAGCATTGGCGTAAGCGAGACGGATGATCTTGCCGTTGTGACTGGCAAAGTACATGTAGTACTTGCCAAGAGGACGCTTGATCCATGAAGGAACCCGAATGACAGAAGGCCCATTGATATTCTCCCCCAGCGTCTTCGATGAACTCTCTGTAATCAACGGGTTCGCTGAATGCCGATGGGCCGTGAGTTGCTCGACTTGATACTCCAGATTGCCTACCGCTTCCTTCTCGGCACCGACCAGCTGCAAGTGAGGAATTGATATAGAGGCTGTCATCAACAGCAAGGAAACAGAGACTGGCATCAGTAGCAGGTTTGCGTGCTTCATCTTTGCGTTTCCTTTATCTGGCGAACAGTGATTAACCGAGATTGCCCATATGGACCCGTCGGCGACCGGAGCCAATGAGATTGCAGCAGTTTAGTTGAGTCCGAATGATTTTTGTCGTTCAAACACATCGGGTTCGCCATCACCGTACTTTTGGTTAGCGCCGCGCCGGCAGAACTTCCAAGAGCTATACTAATTCTGCTTTTCATAGCCGACCCGAAAGTCCTGGACCAGCACACCGCCCCCGGCGGTCGAGGGCCGAGCCAAGCCCCCCACGTCAACCATTTCGGGACGCTGCAGAGACATGAATCGATTTACTGGCCCGGCTTTCCGAATTCACTCCTATTTATCCCGCATTTCCAGGAAATCGAACTCCTTTTTCAACCAGTGGTTGCCCGCGCTCGGCGTATCGCCTAGCTCCATGTACGGCTCAGCATCAATATTGTACGACTCCCATTTCGGTAAGCCGGTACCATTGGGATCGCCTGTCTTGGCGAAGTTCACCCAATAGTCCGACATCACATCCGACA
>JAPYPO010000442.1 GCA_029937645.1 Candidatus Hydrogenedentota bacterium | reverse complement strand
ATCGCCTAAAGTCCCCCTTTGAAGGGGGATCAAGGGGGATGTTGCGGTTCCCATTTTGTCCGCATTTGGCGATTTCCTTATGCCAATTTCCCGCGAAGCGGGTTCTGACTCGCAATAACCTTTCACCTCCCCTTTGCCCCATCTCAAGCTACTTTATAAGGGGCGGGTGTTTGCTCATGACTGATTCGCATTATTCGCGGATTGGCTTGAATTATCGTCATGGTTGTGCGAGAGTATAGTTAAGGGAGCAGGCGGTGGTGGAGATACAGCGATAGGCATTCGCGGGTTCATCGCGGCGAGAGGAAACCAAGATGAGTAAGAAGAAAATAAAACCCTTGAAAATCGCCAACGGTATCATCATGACGGACGGGTTTGTGCAAGAGGGTGCATCCGGCGACGATGAACTTGACGAGCTAAATATTGAGAATTCGCGTTGTTGTAAGGAACTCTTCAAACAATCCATTGGACCGACGTGGAAAATTTTGGCTGCGATCTTAAACCTAGGTGGCGCCTTGCTCCTCATAGGTGGAGCCGTGCTATTTCTAACCGCTGTGGCGCGTTTCTACATCACCGGAAATTCAACAGATTCCGGTTTCCTCATCGCGTACGCGGTTGGCGCTCTCGCAATTGGTAGATTCTTGAGAATGGACCCCTATCGATTCGAGTCGGCGGGCGTCTTGGCCATGATGCTTCTAATGGCATTCGTGATGATGGCAATGATGTAGAGTTAACACGCCCCCCCAATGTAGCCTAACCAGCGCATGCAGCGGACTGCGCCGCTGACGCGCAAACCGATAGGCGGCCCGACGCGGTCGCGAGACAAGAAGAATTCGAGGGTGAAATGCCGGTACAAGAAAATATGCTAGCGCGCATTTACTGTATTTGCGGACAGAAGATGAAGGTGTCCAGCAAAATGTACGGACTGCCAGGGAAATGCATAGCCTGTAGGCAGAAAATACGGATTCCCCGTCCAGACCAGGTACCGCAAGACACCGCAAGCGTTTATCTAAAAGATCATCCAGAGTTTCTGCGCAAGGTGAAGAAGCCTGCAGGTTCCGCGCCCAAGGTTTCCGCAGGAACGCCGAGGCCGGCAATGCCCTTCACCGGGCAGCGGGAAGACATCGCGCTGGGCGAAGGAGAAAAAATAAGCACCGTCGCCCTCGATGTGCTTGAGCCGTTGAGAAGTCTATGCAGTATTCAGTACAAGCTCGACCGGCAACTAGACGCGCTCGATCGTTACGCGGAAGGCGATGAGGCAAGCCACACAGAGTTAGAAGGATATATTGAGCGCGTCGGACATGTTCGCGCCGATTTGGACGACCAGTTGCGCCAAATTCTTATGGAAGTCGCTATTGAGCTTTCAAGCACGCAAGAGAAAATCCTTCAGGAAGGCCTCGCCGCGCGCGTCGGAGATGTGATGCCCGAGGCCTATGCCGAATCCGTAGAACGCCTCCGCCATCGCCGCGACCGCCTTGAACGGCGCAAGCACAATCTACGCGGTTGGCTGGCGACAAATGATCCTCACATGGCGGGCGGGTATCTCGACCTGTCGGTGGACAGCATCCCCGAGGACGGATTCTCTGTCACGGTGCCTTCGGACCGCGAGGAAACTGAATCGCGGGTGCGCATTCATCTTTCGGGCCTTCGCGATGCGCTGTACCGCCATAGCCACGCGGTACGGAAGCTCGAAGAAATTGACCGCATGGAGCAGAGCGCCCACGGCGCGAAGGAAACGCGGCTCGACTGCAAAGCAGAGCGAAAAATCGCTTCGGGCACCGCCGCATTCTGCCGCGAGCGCCTCGAGCAATTGAGCCTCGACTACACGGCCGACTCAGAAACCGCCGAGGCCCAAGCAACCCTCGCGCGAGGGCGTCTGCAAGTCGGCGAAATCGACAAGATTCAACACGATGAGATCGTGAAAGACTGCCGACGCGTTCAGACGACTGCCGCAAAGACCAAGGCGACAATCAAGCAGGCGCTGCGCGCCAATACGGCACACGGCGTACCTCAGCCACAGGGGACGTTTCTCAGCCGTATCGCCAACCATCCCGCGCCGTCAGCCGTCGGTGGCGACGTCGTAATTGGGTTGGTGGCCGCGCTCTTGCTCGGGTTTTCAATCTTTCTGCCCGTAGTGGGCGAACTATCCTTGCTGCAGGCTTTCCTCGAGTTCGGTAACACCGGCTCCGCGATGCGCTGGATTGTCTGCGTGCCGATTGTGGCCGGGGTCGCCGTGGCGCTCTTGGCCGCACTCCCTTATGCGATTCAACGGGGCAAGTCCTTCGCGGCCTTATGGGTCGTGCTGACTGCGACAGGCGCTTATGCCATAAACGAAGGTGGGTTTGGACTCGATCCCATGGCCGAAGCCTTTCGCACCGGTGGCTACTGGTTGTTGCGGCCCGGCATCGCCGTCATGCTCATCGCGGACCTTGGGATATTCGTGGCGGCTGCCGTCGCGCTGGGTCCGCTCAAGAAGGCCCGCGTGTGGCTACCGGTGTCTGCATGCGCTGGAGCCATAGCGGTCTTGGTGATTGCCACAGACGGGTTCGGCGCCAATCTTTCAACGGCACATGTTGTATCCTCCGGCGGCGAATCCGTGCGGCTGGGCCAGAGCAGCGCAGAGAACATCGGCCGGGAAATGAACATCCTCATTACGAATGAGGGGAAACGGGATCTGCATCTCGTTGGTGCCCCGTCGTATGCCCGGAACGCCTACCTTTACGTACTCGAACGCCGCATCGGAGAAAATTCGTGGGCTAAGGTTTCCGGACAGGCCGCCGCTTTTTGGGATACCCTGGGCGCGGGACTCACCATCGCCCCGGCAAAACAGGCCAACGTCACGGTCGCGCTTCCCGAGGGTCAATACCGCGTCCTCCTGCATTCCTCCGCCACATCGAACACCCAGGAATTCCCATTTACAGTAATCGTTCCCCAAATGGAAGCGCTGACTCCACAAGAAGAGCCTACCGATCGGTTGGGCATTCTGCCCCCGGACCTAGACGGAGGCGAGGACAGCACAGCGACGGGGACGCGCGGCCTGGAAGTTGAACTGGGTGGCATCATGACGAGGGCCGGTGCAAGCCCCATTTTTTTTATGAAGATCCACTTTCCAGATCGCCGCTCACAACAGCAGCGGGCCTCGATGGGGCAGAAATTATACGGCGCGTGGGTTGTGAGCGAATTCAACGAGAGCCTGAACACCGTCACCATTTCAAACGGGGAAGATATTCTAGTCCTTGCGCGCGGCGAACGCGTAGCGCTAGGCGAGTGAGAGAAACCTAGCGCTCGCGGGCAGTGGCACCCAGAAGATCGTGTCCTAAAGAGAGGGTCCCGCCGACACCGTAATCCTCGCGCCACCACATGACCCAACAGAGCACACCGACACGACTTAAATTGTCATTGCGAGTCAGAACCCGCTTCGCGGGAAATTGGGATAAGGACAAAAGCGAGAACCGGGTGGCACCTTCAAACTTGTTTGGAGGTGATGTGATTTCCCGTTATCCGCACCTCCAAACAAGTTGGTTCATCACGGATTTCCGGGAAAGGTAACACGAGGTGGTCTTGCAATTGAACGCTGTAAGCGTTCCATTCCTCAGCCCAGGGTTCGCGAAGCG
>JAPYPO010000441.1 GCA_029937645.1 Candidatus Hydrogenedentota bacterium | reverse complement strand
TAATTTGAAACCTGCTCGCGATGGCCGCGAGCGGGTGCATATGGGAAATGTCGGATAAATACACGCAGGCTTAATTGAATTTTTTTGCTGCGGATGCGTCCATATCGCAGGCTCGAACATGAACAGCGCGCTCGGCGCACCTGGAGGCACCGTCATGAGACTTTACAGCCCCGGTTCTATCACGATAATGGCGACTCTGACTCTTTTTATTGCACAAACGGCTTTGAGTCAAGAGGCACCCGCTCACGGGCGGGTTAGCTTTGCCGACGCCAGCGCCCTCGTCAAGGGCACCTCGGAAGACGAGTGGAGTTTCGCCACGCTGAACAGCCTCGTCTTGCCCGGCGATACCCTGTGGGCCGTCGAATCGGGCGTGGTGGAAATCGAGTTTTCCGCGGGCTCCATTCTGCGCATGGCAGACGGCAGCAAGTTAGACGTGACCTCGTTGCCTCCTGCGGCCTCCTTGCGCGGCTGGAACGGATCGTTCTACATTCACCGCATGGCAGACAGTGCCGGCACCGTCCAATTCGAGTCTCCTGTTGCCGCCATCAGCGTCGATGCCGATTCGCAAGTACGCGTGGATATTTTGTCGGAAGGCTCGACCACCGTGACCGTCCGCTGGGGCCGCGCAGTAATAAACGCCGAAGGCGTTAACCCAGTCGTGGTCGGCCAAGGCAAACGCAGCTTTATCGATCCCGGCTTCGCGCCTTCAACACCGCTGCCCTTTGATCGGAATATCGAGGACGACTTCGACTCCTGGAACCGCGAGCGGGCCCGCCTTCTCGTACTCGGCAACGAACGCAGCCCGATCGTGTCCGCCAGTTCGCAAGTCGCACCGATGGGCGCGGCCGATCTGAATTCGTACGGCGAGTGGATTTATACCGACAACGATTACTACTGGCGGCCGACCTATGTCGACGACTACGTGCCGTACCGCAACGGGTACTGGAATTACGAACCCAGCCACGGACATGTGTGGATTGGAAGCTACCCCTTCTCGTACACCACCAGCCACTACGGCTATTGGGACTATCACGACACCTACGGCTACCTCTGGCATCACGACGGCTACTGGTCGCCCGGTCATGTTGCCGCGTTGCGCTACGGCGATTACTTCGTGTGGTCTCCCATCAATCGCTACGGGCACGCCATTCACCACGGCAGCGATTATTGGAGCGTTGGTGGCCTGAACTTCAGCACCTACGGAACCAGCTACGCCTACGCCCACGACGTTCTCGGTGGCCCGCATCAGGTCTACGGCTACGGCCATGGCCGCGGCAACTTCGGCAATGTCGTTGCCGACGATATCTACATCTGGAATATTGATATCAACTCCTCGGGCCACAGCGGCAACCGCCCGAACCCCTACGGCGACTCGAACCTCCGCGTGCGCGATTACGAGCCTCGACGCGTCATGCGCGGGCCTTCCAGCGCGGGTAAGAATGGGTTGTCCGCGCGCGCCCAGGTCGCCAGCCTCCGGTCCACGCAATCTCGAGATCAGTTCCGCGTCCGAGGATCCGCCGCCTCGAGTGTCCGGAAACCCACGCGAACGGCAAATGCGGCCCAGGATCGAACGGCGCACATACGGACCAACCGCGTCCAGTCCGGAACCACCTCGACCTCCCGCAACACGGCGCAACGGGCGGCGCGCAGTTCCCGCGAGACCTCCCGCCTCGTCATGCAGCGATCGGGCGCTTCTACCGGAGTAACGCCCGCTTTGACAGGCAATGTGGTCCAGTCGAATCCAACGAGCCGCCGGGCGAGAGCATCGAACCGCATTTCTTCGCCAACGCGAACGATTACCAACGCCGATTCAAAGGGGCCAAGCCTGAACCGCTCCATCCGAAGCACTCGGCCTCAGGCTTCCGCACGATCGACGGTGTCGACCTCAGCCCCGGAGTTGAGGGGAGACGCAACGGGCCGTTCGAGAGTAACCCGTCAGGCGCCCAACGCTGCGAACGAAGTCACCAGCACAAACAGTCGGCGTTCCACGCGTTCCACATACTCTCGTCCCGTAAACACGTCAAGACGCGTACGTGCGGCAGCGCCGTCCTCCCCGGTGACAACCTCCACCAACCGGTATTCGCAACGGACAAACCGCTCCTCCGTAAACCAACTAGCGCCCACGCGAAGAAATACGTCCCGCACAGTTGCTTCACCGCCCCCGGTAACAAGGCAATCCGCACCCGCGCTCAGAACCCCCTCGCGCACTACGCCATCGCGTTCGCTATCCCGGTCCAGCGCCACGCGCGCTGCGCCATCGTCCCGCGCTCGAACCCAGGCGCCGTCGGCCAGAGCGCGTTCGCCACGCCCCGTATCGAGGCCGAGCCGTTCATCCGTCCGATCAAGCCCGGCGCCGTCGAGCAGCCGCTCTATATCCGCGCCTTCGAGGGGAACATCGCGATCCATTAGCGCCCCATCCCGGTCAAGCGCCCCCCGATCCTCTTCAAGCATTTCGTCGTCACGAGGCGGTAGCTCACGCAGCAGCGGAGCCTCCTCTTCACGTGGATCTTCAGCGTCGCGAGGCGGGTCACGCTCGCCGCGCAGCCGGTAGTACAGAAAGGAATTCCCCATGATTTTGCCTACACCTCACCCAAACTCTGCCTCGCCCGCTAGAGATTCAAAACGCCTCGCCGTCTGCGGTGCCTTGTTGGCCGCGATAGCCGCGCTGACCGGCTGCCCTCCGCCCTCTGAAATCTCCGAAAACGAACGCGGTTACAACGACGGCTTCGCCGAGGACGACCGCTATTTCGAAGGCTACGACGATAGCTGGCTCACGGAAGGTGCCGCCCCCATTCTGTATTCGGGCGGGGAAATTCCGTTCATCGATGACGCGACCTATATGGCCGGCTTCTGGGATGGCGCATTTGACGCATACAACGACGGCTACTTCGTCTCGTACCGTAGCGCCTTCATCATCGGGTTCAGCGAAGGCTATGACAACGGGTACCAATCAGACTACCCGGCCTTCTTCGCCACCGATGTTCACGACGAGTTTCTGCACGGCGGATTCAGCGATGGCTATAACGATGGATTCTCCGAAGGCCGCGTATTCGGGGCCTTCGATTACTCATCCGACCCTCCGTTTCCTCCCGATTGGGAAAACGCGTTTTTCGATTGGGAAGACATAGAGGATGGCTTCATCGACGCGTACCTCGAGGACATTGGCATCGGAACGGGCGAGTTCGGCCCGGTCATCCTGTATTTTTGGGGCGATGATCCCAATACCTTCAAGTCAGCAGGGCGCTCCGCAATGCGTGCCAAAGGCAGTACCGCAATGTTGCGATCGGCCTCCAAACAAGACGCCAGCATCCAGAGGCCCCTGGGCGAAACGCGGGAAGCCGAGCTGTCCATAACGCCGACAACCTCCCTGCGAAACGAACTGCCGCTCACCGTGCAAACCACCTGGCTCGAACGCATTCAAACGGCCAACACTCTGAAGAAAACGGGCAATGTATCGCGGAGAGCCGTTACACCCAATGCCGAATAATTTTCAAGAAGCAATCCGCCGCATTAATGAATCCAATTCGGACGACCCGAACTCCGAGGTGGAAGGCGAAGACTCCTACCCTAAGGAAGTGCTCTACGCCCGGCGCATGAGCGCGTGGGTAGAT
>JAPYPO010000440.1 GCA_029937645.1 Candidatus Hydrogenedentota bacterium | reverse complement strand
AATGGAACGAGCAGCATGAGCGGTACTAAGAGAACAGCACCCCTTTGAAGGGGGACTATCGCCCCCCCATGTTGGCGATTTTGTTTTGACCGGATTCCTGAGAGTCTGTTGGAGAGCGGTATGATTCACCGAAAACTTGTGCCTGTCGTTCTTGCGGTGTTGTGGCTTGGCAGCGTTGTGGAGGTCGGGGCGCAAGAGAGAACGAATCTGGATGAGTTTTTCGTTGAGTTCGCGACGAAACGTGAAGGGATTCAAGTGCTCCGCGCTCCGTTCACACAACTGACGGTGACGCCGGACGAGACGATGACGTCAACGGGACACCTCGTCTACGCCCGCCCAAAGCGAATGGTTCTCCATTACGATGGCCTCGATGATGCCAGAGATGCCATGGTGTATGTTACGGATGGGAAAATTTATTATCAGTACGATGAGGAATCGCGTCAGTTGCAATCTTGGGGCATCGAGAATCAGCCTAATACGGAGGCGCTCTTTCTTGGGTTTAGCGACGACTCTGCCCTCCTGCGCGAGGCGTACGCGATGACCCTCCGCGCACCGGCGGATGGGGGCGACGGCGTTGAGTTGGAATTGCAGCCTCTGGACTCCGATTCGGGTGATTCGGATTTTGAGAAGATTGTGCTGCAACTCCGAGGGAAGGATTTGTTGCCGACGAAGATCCATCTCGTAAATGACGCGGAGTCGAGCGTGACGATTGTTGTCGGCGTGTTTGTTATCAATCGAGGCGATGACTCGGAGGCGACTCTGCTTGTGCCCGAGGGCACCGAAATACTTCACGACGACGCGTATGTCGAAACGGCGGGTCCTGAAGGCGTTCGGGTTCCTCGCGTCGACCATGGTGGGAGATCCCCCACTCCGTGATTCCTCTCATTTTGGCGTCGGCCTCTCCACGGCGGAAGGCTCTCCTCGAAGACTTGGGGGTCGAGATTCGCGTTGAGGTTAGCGGCGTCTTGGAGTCGGCTGAAGGATCGCCTGAATCGATTGCGGTCGGCAACGCGGAATTGAAATGCCGCGGTGTGGCGCAACGGCTCGAGGGCGAAGCGCTGGTAATCGGGGCCGATACCATTGTCGCGCTCGGCGACACGGTCTTTGGAAAACCCTGTGATCGCGAGGAGGCCCGCGCGATGCTCACGAGCCTCTCCGGGAACACGCATGAGGTTGTTACTGGGATCACTTGCGTCCGCGTGAGCGATGGCGCGTTTTGCCGGGGAAGTGAAACGACGCGGGTGACGTTTCGCGAACTCGACCCTGGCGAAATAGAGTCGTTTATCGAAGCGGTGAACCCTGTCGATCGGGCTGGCGCGTATACGGTGGATGGTCCGGGAAGTCTCTTGGTGGCGGGCTATGATGGCTGTTATCAGAATGTGTTGGGCTTGCCGATTGTTCGCCTGGAATCGCTGCTTCGCGAACTTGGCGATGGTCTTTATCCCCGTATGAGGCCGGACCGGACGCGGTTTTTGTAGGTGTCGGAAGGTATGGGGATCGGGCTTGTACCGTAATCGGGTGGCTCTTCCGAATCTGTTTTGAGGTCGAGGATTCGTTGGAAATATTTCGCGGTGCGAAGTTTGGGATGGGCTGAAACCGCCGCATCTCCTTCGGAGAAGTTTGTGTTGAGGGGTGGTGACCGGGGGAATCGCTTCGCTCATCCCCCGGCTACATGCCGCTGCCCCTTCGGGACAGAATTCCGTGTGCGGCAGCGTCGTAGATAAGCGCTTTGCCTTTGGGAGAGAATTCCTTGTTTGCTTAGGCGTAGATTCCTGCTTTGCCTTTTGTGCTCATTCGGTAGAGACGCCGTGTGTCCTTCGGTCCGGTTGCCGCTTCGAGGAAGGTGGCGGCGTGCATGGTGGAAGAACAATCGTGGGCTTCCACGTCTCCGACGGACCACTTGTGCCTGTAGGTATACTTGGGTTGTAGGGCGTGGGCCGCCAGTTCGTTCAGCAGTTCGTTTGCCTCGCTGTCTTCCATGCCCACGATACCGCGGCTTGTCCCTGCAGGCGAGTATAGGGCGATTCGGCCGGTTACGGGATGAGGACGCGCCAAGAGGTGTGTAGCTCCGATGTCCTCGTCCCTTTCTTCTTGGAGTTCGAGCGGGTTTGGTCCGTAATCGCCGTCTCTTCCGGCGACGCCCTTGCCAAAATAATGTATCGCTTTCAGTCCCTTGATACGGTTCTTCATTTCGCTGGAGAGGTCATCGTATGCCTGAAACATGTTGGCGAACATCGTGTCGCCGCCACCATTCTCTGGGGTTTCAAGCGAATAGAGGATCGTAGCGCTTGCCGGATCCTGTTCCCAACATTCATCTGTATGCCAATAGGCGGAGCCTTGTGTTTTTTTCGCATCGCCCTTCATCTTGTTCGTGAGTACCATCATGTCGGGATAGTCTTCCATCCTGACTTTTCTAATCATATGAGCATGGGGTAGCCCGAAGTGCAAGCAAAACGTGTGGAATTGTTCCTTGTTAAGCGATTGGCCCGGAATGACAAAAAACTGGTGCTCGTAGAAGAGGTCGATTATCTCTTTCATCACGCTGGGGTCCGGAGGTTGGCTTAGGTCTACTCCCTCGATACGAACCCCAAAGCTTCCTTTTACGGGTGATGTCTTGAGCATGTCTTCGTCCTTTAGTTCGCGTAGGTTCTCTTGGTAGTGCAACCCCTGTTTCTGGCAATGGTTCAATCAGGTAGAAACCGGGCTTCTTTGAGTGTTCGTGCCGAGCATGTAGATTCAGCTCGATTTCTAGGGGAATTTAGTCTAGCAGATGGGATTTTTGGATTCGAGCCGGTGTTTATCATCTTTTTGCTTGACGAGCGGCGCAAAGCGTGTTACTGTTTCGATACAATAACTATCCCCAAAACCAACCAGAGGCCTCAACGTGCTTCATCTTACGATCAGCCAAGGCGACGGCGTACCGATATATGTTCAGCTCGTGCAGCAGATCAAATCGCTGATTGCTGCGGGGCGCCTCAAACCGGATGGCGAGTTGCCGCCGGTCCGGGTGCTGGCCCAACAGCTTGTGTTGAACCCTAATACGGTGGTTCGCGCGTACCGTGAACTTGAAGTGGCTGGTCTTATCTACAAGAAGCGTGGTTCTGGGACTTTTGTTTCCTCACAGGTGACGCCTTATACGGACGCTGAATGCCGGCGGATTCTTGAGGAGCGGGCGGATGCGCTGGTGGTGGAGGGCCTCAATCTTGGCTACGACGAAGATACGCTTGTCGCTTTGTTGCGTGAGCGTCTTAAGACTCTGCGGCGCGAGGCGCCGGACGAAAAAGGAGCGTAGTGTATGGATCCGGTAATTCAGGTGAGTCGACTCTCGCACAACTATGGCCGCAAGGTGGCTCTTGATGAGGTGAGCTTTGAAGTCCGTCATGGGCGGGTCTTTGGCTTGGTAGGTGAGAACGGCGCGGGCAAGACGACGTTGATTAAGCATCTGCTTGGATCGTTGAGTCCTGATAAAGGAAAGGTGACTGTGTTTGGGGTTGAGCCGCCGCGAAATCCGCCTGCGGTTTTGTCTCGAATCGGGTATCTTTCTGAGGATCGCGACTTGCCTGTAAACGGCGGAGTAAAAGTGCAGCGGGTGGCGGTGTAAAAGTGTAGCACCTG
>JAPYPO010000439.1 GCA_029937645.1 Candidatus Hydrogenedentota bacterium | reverse complement strand
ACAGAGAAAACAAACCTCGTCCTGGAGCTTGGAAGCCACCCGCCTACTCGACAGGTACAGGAATGGACGATATGAGCAAGGGCACCGACGCGAATGCTTCAGCTGAAACCTCGGGCAATAAGGGGTTCCTTGATCGGTTACATAGCGATGATTGGAGCGTGCGCACCACAGCGGTCCGCGAGGCACGCATATCCGGAACACCGGCCGCCTTACCCATCCTCGTAAAGACAATTCACGAAGAAGGATATCGGCGTCCAGATGTTCCGCCCAAATCTGTGCCGAAGCTGGAAATCGTTGTCAAGAACTCCCTCGAGCTCCTTGTGCCTCCGCCTATCTTCGAGCTGCTTATGCTGGGCGCGGCGTTCATCTTCGTGCAAGGTATCACCGTTTTCGGAATCGCCGGGGTGGGCAAACTCCTTGGCGCCCTCGGCCTCTCCATGGGGACACAATTGGTAGATTTCTCGAAGGGTGCGGATGTCCTTTGGTTCTGGCTAGGCGTGTTTGCACTAATCCCCGTGGCCTTCGTCTGGAGTGAGGCCGCGGAATTGTACAGTTACCTCCGAATCCGGGGGTTGGACGCGCGACGAACGCAACGAATCTCGACCTGCGGACTCTTTCTCATGATCATCGCTTCGCTCGGTACGAGCGTGCTCGTCACCGACTCGTTCTTCTACTTTTACGCTGCGATGCTTCTGTGCGTGTGGTGCACCGGGCTGGTGCTCACGGTCTATCACAGGAGTTTGACATCGCAGGACGATGCCTTCTACTCGGGCCACAATTGGAACACGCTCTACGGGTATCATGCCCTCGCCGCAGTTTCCGAGATTACACGAAGTGTTAGCAAAGACGCCCCTCATGATGTGTGCCCAATCTGCCTCACCCCCATCACGTCCCACGACGATCCAGAGGCCAATATCATGTACTTCCACTGTCAGCAATGTGGCCGGGTCTATGACGGCTCGGAGCCAGTCTAGCTGACCAGACGCGGCAGTGACGCACCAAGGGCTCGAAAACAACATCATCGACTTCCAAGGTGAGACCGATTCGACGAGCGGGCCCGTTCAATGCCGGGAACGGCTGGGAGGAATGCTCAATTACTTCTACTGCACGGCTGCATAGTTTTCCACAGCAAAAAGAAGGAGTCAGCGTGGGGGAGAGGTGCGCTTTTCGAATGCCTGCGCGACAGATCGGACTACGCACTGCGCCCTCCTCAGCCCATGCGGATCGAGATCGCGCACGATAAACTTTTGCATGACCATGAATAAGGAGAGTCAAAGCTCGGCTGAATATTTTGACCTTACGGCCTTAATGGGGCGACTCGCCTCCCACCCAGAAGGGGCTCGACCAGGCGAGGCTGCCGTCGAGTTGGCGCACACGGAGGTAGTAGTAGTCACCCGGAAGGGGATCGTTTGAATCCTTGAATTCGAACTCTCTGTCCAGGGCGCTGTTCGGGTCGATAAAGCGCAGCCCCAATTGATCCCGGTAGTGGCCTACCTGGAATTCGTGGGTTATGCGTCCATTCTCAACGTTCGTGAAAACGAACCGAATATCCGCGGATGGAATGGGCGCGGAGGGCCTCACGCGAATCGGGGCCGTCCCCGTTTCGACTGTCTGTTCAAGTTGTACGCGGATCGATGTCGCCTCGGAAACGCCGTCCAATTCGATTACGAAATTATTCATCCGACCGCGGGTGGCCGTTTCGAAGTTGACGGTGTTCTCGTCCGCGGAATCGCGGCGCGCCCACTCGTGGCGACGGTCTTGAAAGCCCGTCGTTCGGACACTTTGCAACTGGGCTCCCGAGACTTCGAGGGTACCCTTCCACGGACGGTATCCTCTGGGATTGTCCCGGCCTGTGGCTTCGGAGCTAGACGTAAAACTTACTTGGACGAAGAGATGGGATTCCATCTTCGCGGTGGCAAATTCACGCACCGAGACTATCTCGCCATTCTTTACGACTTCGATCGAATCGATGGGCGAAGTCCCGATGACGCGTCCTCGGATTTGGCGCACGGCCGCGTAAGGCTGCCGCTCGCCCATGGGATGGCCGTTCAGCGTGGCATCCAGGATGATTCGCGCCCCGGAAGTCGCATAAGCCTGCCGGTTGCGGAGCGCGTCGAAGACGGCGTCTGTTGTAAGCTCTTTGCTATAGACTGCCGCCAGGCCGCCCCGCTGCCGGATGGAGGATGACCCGCCGACAGTGTACCCGGGGTGGCCCAGGTGGTCGTCCGACGCGCCAACGAAGCCGACCTCGCGCCCGGCTTCGAGATATCTTTCGCCGAACCAATCGAAGGTGCCGTGCATGGACATAATCTCGACGAGGCGCTCGATGTAGACATCGCTTGTGCGCCAATCGGCAAGTTGATGCGCGTGTGGAATGACCAGGACGTCATTGGGGTCATGCTTGGCGTGAAGTCCAAGGAAAAGGTCGGTCAGCAAGGGAGCTTCCTGGACGGGTACCCGGTCCAAACCGGCGCGGCGAAAGAAGACGTTGTGGTGGCCGCCGTTACCCCGTCGCGTGGTCCACTCATAACCGGGGAAGAGGATAAACTTGCCCTCGACCGAGTAACGCGCGACCGCGTCGTTGATGACTTTCCACTCGTAATCGTCCATCCAGATGTCGTGTTCCGACAACGTGAGAAAATCCAGCCGCGCGTCGTCGCGTCCAAATTCAAAATACCCGTCGGCCGTGCCCGCGCCTTCGGCGAAGCCGCTGTGACCGTGTGTTTCACCCCAATAAATTCGCTCTTTCGGATTCTCCTGAACCCAAATGGGATTGCTGACGCCCGTCATCCGCCCGTCCGGCGACGCGAAGGAATAGCGGTACACGCCGGGTTCGTCGAAGGATAACCCCGTGAGAATCTGTATGGGATTGCCGCCGGGGGGAAGCCGCATGAAGGGCTCGCCGTTCAAGGCGATGGCCATGTCGGGAATCGCTCCCGTCGCGCGGTTGTAATAAATGTCCTCCGCGCGCACGACCAGATCGAAGGCCTCGCCAACCGCAAGGACTGAAGGCGCGAAGCCATGGAAAGCGTAAATCTCTCTTCCGACGACTTCATAGGTGGCAATGGGCAGAAAAAAGAAATTTCCACGCCCTTCGAGGTCAACGTAAATAGGCAACTGCACGGCGTCGTTGCTGTAGGACTGCAACCTATACCCCCGGCCGCCGCGCGAGGTATCGCCGTAGGTAATCGTAATCGTATCCCCCCGAGACAGGGCGGTACCCTCCAGGCGATACGCTGTCTGCGGTTGCGCCCCGCGAAAGCCGCCGTGCATGCCCCGGAGCGGAACTTCGATATTCTGAAACGATGCCTGCGAATGGGAGGATCGAATTGAAACATAGTTGTCACCGGCGGGATCGTCCCGTTGCCAGAACGCGGCGCTGGACACAATATGCCGTCCCAACAGCATAATGCCTCCCTCGATCATGCCCAAATCGCCCACCGTGTAGGTCACCCTCAGCGTCTGAAAGCTTTCCGCAGGGAAAGGGCCCGGCGTTTCCACCTCGATCGCGCCGAGCGCCTCGGGATTCTCGTCGCGGACGGCGAACTCGTGGACATAGTTATCCAATGCCGTTCGCAAGGCCAAGGAGACAGGCGCATCCGCATCGTGGCCCATGAT
>JAPYPO010000438.1 GCA_029937645.1 Candidatus Hydrogenedentota bacterium | reverse complement strand
CGTAGGTCTGCCCCGATACGATGGAATACGGCGGCGAAGTGGACGCTGCGCCCTCAAGGACAATCTGTCCTTCATTAGTAACTGTCAAAGTTTCCGTATCGGATAACCCGACTTCTAGCGCGCCGAATTCAATCTGGAGGGGCGTGACGGAGATGTCCGAGTCCGGTATTCCGTTTATGCCCTCCGCGACTAGCTCTACCACTGCGCCTCCGCCTCCCGAGAATCGGAGCGCACCGGCAAGGGCACCGTTTCCGATGGGTGTGAATCGAACAACCACCTCGTGCGATTCGCTGGGAAGCAAGGTGTAGGCCTCGCCGGATTCGATAGTGAACGGCGGCAAGGTAGCCGCGATGCCTTCGATTACAACGTTGCCGTTATTGGTGACGGTCGCGCTCCCGGTGACGGAGGAGCCGAAATCCACAGCTCCGAAATCGACGAAACCGGGCGTGGCCGAAATTACCGCCGCCGCCGCCGCTTGCGTGATCGTAATGTCCCTAGGGCTGCCCAACGCGCCAATCGCAGTGACGCGTATCGTTCCAACGCGCTCAACGAACAGGTCATTCGTGGCATACGAACCGCGCAATGTTCCATCGCCCTGAACTTTCACAGCGTCTAAGGATAGCCAGCTTTCTCCCAAAACAATTTCCGCGTTCCAGTCTAAGACACCCTCGCCGGCGTTCGTCACGCCGATTTCAAATGTTCCCGCATCCGAAGAGAGGCTAAGACTGATTGGTTCAACCCTGAGAGCGGGCTGTGGTTCACCCTCACCTTCTCCTTCGGTATCGATCGCGGCGTTCATGAAGAAATTCCACTGCGACTGATTGTAAGTCTTATCCCAACCGTGCCCCATCTCAAAGAGCGAAATCAGTTCGCAGATGTGACCGTTGGCCAACATCTCCGCCTGCATGTCGGTGCTCTGGGAGTAGGGAATAATACCGTCATCTGGATCGTGGAGCAGGATTCCCTTAAGTTGAGGCGGCGACGTGGGCATTTCAATCGGCCAAGTCAGCGGCGCCGCGGGGTCTGGGTCTGGATTCGGCCAACCCGCTGCGGACATCCCACTGGCACTGCAGGCGAACGCCGCAATCGTGTTGGGCCTGGCCACTGCAATGTAGTTACTGAAGAAACCGCCGAAGGAGCCCCCCGTGGTGAAGATATGGGAACTTTTGATGGCGTAATTGGCTTGGGACCATGCGACCATTTCATCAAAGAACTTAACGTCAGTGTTGTTTTCCGGGCTTTCCTCAACCAGCCAGTGCTTATACCAATCAGGGTTCCAGTACCAGTATTCAGGCCAACTCAATGACTCGGGGAAGATAACGATAAAGCCGTTTGCGTCGGCAGTCGATTGCCAATCGTGAGCTTCAGTTGAAGCCGAGACCTCTGCGGTGCCTCCCATCCCATGGAACATAAACAACAGCGGATAGTCCGTGTTGCCGTCGTAGCTTGGCGGTACATACACAATGAATTTACGTAGATAGCCGTCGACATAGAGGTAGGTCGTGTAGCTGTTGCTTGCTGGAACGCCGACGGTAATCGTTACATCGCTGGTAGCCTCACCGCCGTTGCCGTCGCTCACCGTGACGCGCAGGTCGTATGTACCGGTTTCGCTGAACCCGACAATGGTGTCGGCAGCATCGCCTGTTTCAAAAGTGGCCGACCCGGGACCGCCGTCAACTTGGCTCCACGCATAGTGCAGGGTGTCGCCATCCGTGTCTCTGGCCGCAACATGCAGGGTTGTATCGGCCATCAGGGTCAGTTCCGTTGCGTCGGCATTCGCAGGCGTGGTGATTTGCGGTGGAGTATTGCTTAAACCAGGAGCGACATTGATCGTGGTGCTGTCCGTTTGCCCATTACTGTCGGTCACCGTCAAGGTCACATTGGAAATTCCGGATGAGGCGAAGGTATACGACGGATCGGCCTCAATGCTTGTGCCGCCGTCGCCAAAGCCCCAGAGATAGGCGGCGATATAGCCGTCATCGTCCGTGCTGTTGGAACCGGTAAAATTAACAGTCAGCGTACCGTTGGCCGGTGCCGATGCGACAGCGGTCGGCGCGTTATCGACGGCGGAGGCCATGAAATAATCCCACTGGGGCTGATTTAACCACGTCTTCCAGCCGTAGCCGTCACCAGAATCTTGGAGATGGGCCCATCGACCAGGAGCGTTAATTGTGTTGATGTGGTCCCTGAGAAGTTGTGATTGGGCGTAGAGATCTGTTTCGGTCGGGGCACACATTATATAGGCGCTGAGCTCCGGCTTCCCCGAGGACGGCCAGAACCATCCGGCCCCTGATGAAGCATTGGCCGATTGGCAACCAAACACTGTGATCTTGCTGTGCTGCGTCGCGGCCAGATAAGCATAAGTGCCGCCCGTCCCCAATCCGGTAGTGAAGATGCGGGTCTGCCGGATGCTGTAGTTGGCACTCGCCCAGTCGACCATGTCCGAGACAAATTGAGTGTCTTGCGTAAGGGCATCGATAGGGGCAGCCGAGATATCCCAATTGACGCCGGCGCCTAAGTTAAGGGCTTGGGGATAGATCACGATGAACCCGTCGGCATCGGCCGTCGTATTCCAATCGGTTTGTGTAATGGCATTGGCCGCAGTGTCGCCTACGTTATGGAACATGAAGAGAAGGGGCACCGCCGTACCGTCGTAGCTCGCGGGGACGTGCACCTTAAAATCACGCTCAACCTCCACGTTGTCGAAGGTGACCGAAATCGTTTCGTCAAAATCGCCTGTTGTCTGAGATCGATTCGTAAGGACTCGGATTAACTCGGTCTCTCTCCTGTCATAGGGCGAGCCATCTATACGAAAGACATCATGGGACCACAACTCCGGCTCCCGATCGAATGGTTCCTGCCACGACTTCCACGGATAGATGGTCTGGGACTTTCCGTTCACTAAGCCCCAGTGAATGGCCCCGACGTTTTGCTCTTTGAAGTACGGCAAAACAGTATCGAAGCGGCTCCACGTTTGGCGCGCCATATACTCCGTACAGATGAGCGGGCGTCCATGAGACTTGAGTTCCTCAACCGTCTTCCGTGCGCCGTCAAGCGGATAGTAAGTATGAAACGTGATGATGTCCGATTGTTCAACAGCGAATTGGTCCAACGCGTTCATGCCTTGCCACGCCCCCACCGTGATAGGCTGGCTTACCTCGATAGCGCGTGCCCAACTCAGTACATTCTCGAGGAATCGGCGGCACAATTCGCCCTTGTTCGCAGGTTCAAACTTTCCATACGAGGTTGGGTTCGTATTGCCTGGTTCATTGTAGAGGTCCCAAATGAGCACGCGGCCATCTTTCCCGAAACGGCGCATTACGCCCTCGATGTACGGTTTCACTTCGAGGTGGCGCTTAGCGTCCTTCAGCACGTCGATGTGGGGGCCCTGAACCCATCCGGAGTTGTGCACTCCAGGCGTCGGGTGCTTTTGTTTACCCAATCGGGGGTGAGGGTCCCATACGCTGTCGAAGAGAACCAGCATAGTTTTGATTCCATGCTTTGCGGATATGTCGAGATACGAATCGATACGCCGGTAGTAGGCATCGGGATTCTCGGCCCACACCATATCGTGAAGAAACACCCGCATGCAGTTCATCCCCACCTCAGCGGCCCAACCG
>JAPYPO010000437.1 GCA_029937645.1 Candidatus Hydrogenedentota bacterium | reverse complement strand
GGTCAAAGCGGCCCATTTCGTCAAATGTGAAATCTTCGCCGAAATACGAGCGTTTCGGCGACGCCATACGGTATATGACTTGGGGCGAATGGCAGTTATTCCTTTCCGGCATCGATAATTCCGAACATAAACTGATGCTTCAACTGATTTACGAACTCGGTTGCAGGGTCGGGGAATTCGTCCGCATCCGGCTCGCGGATATCGATTTCGCCCGGGGACGGGTGTTCTTCCCACGCGAAAATACGAAAACCGGGCGAAGACGCGTGAGCCACGTCCCGCAGGGACTGGTGAACGACCTAAAGGGTTGGCTCAAGAACGCAAGCCGAATGAGCAAACGACGGGAAACCGTCCGCTCCCCCCGGCAGTATCTGTTCTCCGCGTCCCCGGCCTATGCCTGGCCGTACTCGGAGAACCGTCTTCGACAGATCTTTCGTCGCTACGCGACGGCGGCCCGTCTCGACCGCGTCTACGGATCGGACGCCGCCGGCAGAAAACTGCATGAGCTGACCATTCACAGTTTGAGGCATAATGTCGAGTTGATGATTATGCCGAGCAGAAAAGGGAAGGCGGTGGTACTCTCGCCATTTGGGGGGATTTACGCAACATAATTAGAGTCCCTTGAGGAATTCGAGGAGCCGATCACTGGGCCTGTACCGAGCAGGGCGAGTATTCAGAGGCGTGCTCTTGGCCAGGGCCTTCTGTTTCAACTCCAAATCGGCATTTACATATATCTGAGTGGTTTGAACGGATTCGTGGCCCAGCCATAACGCAATCACGAATCGATCCACACCGTGATGCAGCAGATCCATGGCCGCCGTATGTCGAAGTACATGCGGTGTGACACGTTTTCTCAGCAATGATGGGCAGCGGCTACTAGCCGCCCTCACATGTTTTGCCAGGATATATGCCATTCCATCGCGGCTGAGCTGTTCCCTTGATCGGTTGGGAAAGACAAGACTGGACGGGGGGTCTGGGCATTCGCGTAACCAAGCGCGCATGATCGCGATGGAATCTTTTCGTAAAGGCGTGCAACGCTCTTTACGACCTTTTCCCATGCACCGAACGTGGGCGACAGAATCCAGGACTATATCCTTTCGTCTCAGAGCAACCAACTCTGACACGCGCAGGCCGGTTTGCACAGCAAGCAGAATAAGGGCTTGGTCTCGTCGTCCGGCCCAGGTGCAGAGATTTGGGGCGGCCAATACTGCCTCCACTTCAGGCTGTGTTAATGCTTCGATCGGGCGCCGCTCATACCGCTTGGTTGGCATGGCCAGCACACGCTGAATCAACGCGCTCTGCCCGGGTTCTTGAAGGGCGACATACCTGAAGAAGGAATGAATCGCCGCCAGACGAACGTTGCGTGAACGAGAGCTATTGCCGCGGTCCCTTTCGAGGTGGTCCAGAAAGGCGCCGATGAAAGACGCATCCAAGTCGTCCAGTGTCAAAGCCGTAGGCGCTTTTTTTAGACGCCCCTGAGCAAACTGAAAGAGGAGGCAAAACGTGTCACGATAGCTGGCGATCGTATGTACGCTGGCCTGGCGCTGACTAACAAGTCGCTCGGTGAAAAACGCCTGTACCATACCTGGGAAGTTGTTCTTCGTTTTCATGATCGCGAGTCTCCCTTCGTGGAATCGATATGCTTGACGGCCCACTGCAAGAGCTCAAGTGTTCCAGTGAGATACCAGTAGGTGTCGTTGACATGCCCATGCCCCAAGTAGGTGGTCAACTGAGGCAAGTGCCGCTCAACATCAACATTTGCACGATACCAGCCCTGTATCGTACTGACGGCAAAGGTATGGCGAAGGTCATGGATTCGTGGACCATGGCTATCATCTGGCCCCCGAAGACCGATTTGGCGAGATAGCCTGCGAAAGGTCCATTCGACCGAGTTTAAGGTCAGGCAGCCGCCGTGTTCCGAGAGAAAGAATCGAGAAACGGACGATGCGGGACGGATTCGATTCCTGCGAGCTTCGTAAAATTGGAGCGCGCGCCGGGTAGAGGCGTGGACGGGAATCCATCTAGGTCTTCCAGATTTCGTCTGACGAATTGTGAGTACGCCCTTTTGCAAGTCAACGTCGTCGCGATCCAGATGGATCGCCTCGCTGACACGCATGCCCGTAACCGCCAACAGTCCAAACAGTGTTGAATAGGTGAGTGCGCGTAACCCCGTTGCTGAAGGAAGGTGTTTGGCTGCGTTCAAAAGCTGCGCGATCTCCTCCTCGCTGTAAATGTAGGGCGTTTTTCGGCGGTATCGGAACGGAAGCTGATTCTTAGTCGGGATCTCGGTGCGTGGGTCTTCGGCGCTCCGGTATCGGGCAAATTGCCTTACAATCCCAAGCCGCCTCGCCCAGTGGGCTGGATTGCATCTCTTCGGTAGCGTGGCCCAGCGCAATGCTATGGCCTCTGTAACGAAAGAAGCCCCTTCTTGATCCGCGAAGCGAACAAACTCATCCAATAGAAGGCCGGGGGCATAGAGCTTAAAGCCCAAAGCACGGCGCATCTGAAGATACGCCTCGGCGGCTTCTCGCAAACTGCTCATAGCTTGCCCCCTTTCCACGGTTGAGTCACAGTGCTCAATTCTTCGAAATCAACCTTGGCGTAAATCTCTGTGGTACTGGATAGGCGGTGCCGAAGGAGATCGCCGATTTCTCTTATCGACGCGCCTTGCCGGAGCATCTCTGTGGCCAACGAATGACGCAGTAGATGGGCGCCTTGATGAGCGGGCGATAGCCCCGCGCGCGCGCAGGCGTACCGAACGACCGCGCACACCGAACCGTTGCGTGCGAAGCCCCGGAATGGAGCCCGACCTCTCACAAAGAGACGGCGCGTCGTGCAGGAAGGCCGACCGTGCTGCAAATATAGGGCCATGGCTCTTCCTACTTCGTGCGGGAGGGGCAGTCGGTCCTGTCGTTTCCCTTTACCGTTGATCGTGATAATGCCGCCCTCCCAGTCAATATCGTCCAGGGTCAGCACAAGTATCTCGCCTGCCCTCAGGCCTAGGCGAGCCATCAAGAGCAGCATCGCGTAATCGCGCCGACCCACCGGTCGACGCAGGTCGCAACTCTGTAGGAGACGCTCCACATCTTCAGGAGCCATAAACTTGGCCAAATCCGTCCACTGACGGATCGGCACCGTGGGCACGGATGCCGCCAAGTTGGTGGTGATGTCTCCGCGAATCCAGAGAAACCTCAAGAAGCTTCGCAACGCAGTTACGATCAACTGGGTGCGGCGATGACTGCCGGTTCGGGAGCGAATGAACTCCGTTACGTCTTGCACTTGCAGATCGCCTAAGGTTAGAGGACTTGCCCCAAAGCGATCAGACACGAAGAGGCGAGCCGTGGGGACGTAATTTCTCACAGTCTCCGTCGCCAGCCCGCGTTCCTGCACGAGGTAACGTGTGTAGTCTTCTTCGATTTGTCGGAAGGAGTCTTCTTCCTCATTGCAAACTGAGGCCGAGATAAGCTCTCCCTGTCGCAACCAAGCCAGTAGCGTCGGAAAGGATGCACGATCACCGGGGTGAATCTTGTGGTGCTGACTCCAGGAACGGAGGAATTCCTCGACACGGCGTTCGTTCGCCTCCTTGATGCCAAATCGCCGACGCCGTAACCACTGACTAAGATGAC
>JAPYPO010000436.1 GCA_029937645.1 Candidatus Hydrogenedentota bacterium | reverse complement strand
TGGCGAAGTGTTTGGGGTTCCAGGTCTTTTCTTAGAACTTTTCTTATAAAACGCTTGACATGCATGCCCTCATTTGTTAGACTTTGCGGCTGTCGCCTTACGGGGCAGTTCGCCCCGATGGGCCTCTACCGTCTCGCCCATGACCTTGGGTCAGCCGTGAACTAACGAGTCAACCTCCGAAGCAATTCGCGGGAGAAGAAGTTTGCCTACGATTAATCAGTTGGTGCGCGGTAGCCGCCGGAAGAAAAAAGAGAAGTCCAAGGCTCGTGCCCTTAAATCGTGCCCCCAGGCTTCCGGCACCTGCACACGGGTCTACACGATGACCCCGAAGAAGCCCAACTCGGCGCTGCGCAAAGTAGCCCGTGTCCGGCTCAAGAACGGCTTAGAAGTGACCGCCTATATTCCAGGCATCGGTCACAACTTGCAAGAACATTCTCAAGTGATGATTCGCGGCGGTCGCGTCAAAGACCTGCCCGGCGTGAAGTACCACCTGATTCGTGGCGTCCTCGACGCCCAAGGCGATATGGGCGGCCAGTCTTCACGAAAAGAAGAAGGCGGTAAAGAAGTACACGAAGGCCGCTGGGTTAGCCGTTCCAAATACGGCGTAAAGCGCCCTAAATAGTAAGATTAACGGATTTTCGACGCGCATTAGCGCGTCATGGGAATAACGGAAGAGGCGAAAAGCGAACGCATGGCTAGAAGAAGAGAAGTACAAAAGCGGATTCCCCTTCCCGATCCCAAATATAAAAGCGTAATCCTCGCGAAATTCATAAACGCGGTTATGAAGAGCGGTAAAAAGAGTATTGCCGAGGCCATCGTGTACGGCGCGTTGGGAATTATTGAGAAGAAACGCCCCCAAGACGACCCTATCGCCGTCTTTACAAAGGCCCTCGACAACGCCAAGCCCATGTTGCAAGTAAAGTCGCGGCGCGTTGGCGGTGCCACCTATCAGGTTCCCGTCGAGATCGCCCCTTCGACGCGGCAAGCGTTGGCATTTCGGTGGGTGATTGAATTTTCGCGGAATCGCGGTGAAAAGACTATGAAAGAGCGCTTGGCAGCCGAGCTGCTGGATTGTTTCAGCGGCCAGGGCGCAACGGTAAAGCGGAAGGAAGACACCCACCGCATGGCCGAAGCGAACCGCGCCTTTGCGCACTTCCGTTTCTAACGAACAACTCGCCAAGGCGAGCGATACCATAAATTGAGTTTACCGCTGGCGCGCAGACTGTAATTGCCTTGTCGGTAGCGGACCATGCGTGAACTCGCACTAGTTGAATCGAGTAAAGCGTAGGGCCTACCCAAGCAAGTTGCGGGGCCGCGGCGAAGACAAACGCCACGGTGATCGTGTGCGCGCAGTTTTTAGCATTCATTAAAGAACGATGGAGAATATCACAGTCGTGGCACGGCGATATCCACTAGAAAAGACCCGAAACATCGGGATTATGGCCCACATCGATGCCGGCAAGACCACCGTCACTGAACGTGTCTTGTACTACTCCGGGCGCCTCCACCGCGTGGGCGAAGTCCACGACGGTACCGCTACCATGGATTACATGGAGCAGGAGCAGGAGCGAGGCATAACCATTACCAGCGCCGCCACCGCGTGTGACTGGGATGGCCATCGCATCAATATCATCGACACCCCTGGCCATGTGGATTTCACCGCCGAAGTAGAGCGAAGCCTGCGGGTGCTGGATGGCGCCGTCGCAGTCTTCTGTGCCGTGGCCGGTGTGCAACCTCAATCCGAAACCGTATGGCGTCAAGCCGACAAATACGGTGTGCCCCGTATCGCCTTCATCAATAAGATGGACCGCGTCGGAGCAGACTTTGAGAAGGCCGTACAAAGCATGCGTGAGCGGCTCGGAGCCGTCGCCATCCCTATCCAGATGCCGGTGGGTGCCGAAGACAACTTTACCGGTGTCATCGACCTCGTAGCCATGAAGCAATACGGGTGGACCGGAGAAGGAGTCGACACGAAGCAGGTGGTCGGCGACATCGAACCCGACAAGATGGACGGGGCACTCAAAGCCCGGCAGGCTTTGTTGGAAGCGCTTGGTGATCACGACGACGCCCTCATGGAAAAGTACCTCGAAGAGGAGGAAATTACTCCCGAGGAACTGAAGACCGTGATTCGCCGCGAAACCATCGCGGGCAAGATATGCCCTGTGCTGACAGGCACCGCCCTTAAGAATAAGGGTGTGCGCCTCATGCTGGATGGCGTTGTCGATTACATGCCCGCGCCAACCGATCTTCCGCCCATTACCGGAACCGTTCCTCGGTCGGACGAGCAGGTCGAACGCAAACCATCGGATGACGAGCCGTTCGCAGCGCTGGCTTTCAAGATTATTACCGATCCCCATGTGGGACGCTTGACCTTCATCCGCGTATACAGCGGGGTCATCGAGCAAGGCAAGCAGGTCGTCAACGTTCGGACCGGCAAAAAAGAACGCCTCGGGCGTCTCCTAGAGATGCACGCGAACACGCGCGAAGATTTGACCGAACTGCGTGCCGGCGACATTGGCGCGGTTATCGGCGCGAAAGACACGACGACGGGTGACACGCTCTGCGAGCCTAAGCAAGAGGTTGAATTGCTTCCGGTGGACTTCCCCGAACCGGTCGTGCATATCGCGATTGAGCCAAAATCGAAGGGCGACCAAGACCGGCTGTCCGACGCGCTGAATAAACTCAGCGAAGAAGACCCCACGTTCCGGGTTAGCTCAGACGAGGAAACGGGACAAACGATTATCGCGGGGATGGGTGAGCTTCATCTCGATATCTTGGTTGATCGCATGCGGCGCGAGTTTAACGTCGAAGCCAGTGTGGGTCGGCCTATGGTGGCGTACCGCGAATCGGTACGCAAACTGGCCGAAGCAGAAACGCGCTTCATCAAGCAGTCCGGCGGACGCGGCCAATATGGACACGTAGTACTCAGCATCGAACCCGGAGAATCCGGTTCAGGCTTTACATTTGAAAGCAAGATTGTGGGCGGTGTGATTCCCAAAGAATACATACCCGGCGTCGAAAAGGGCTGCAAGAACGCCCTCGAGACGGGCCCGATTTCGGGCTATCCTATGGTGGATGTGAAAGTTATCTTGATATTTGGTTCGTATCACGACGTTGATTCGTCTGAAATGGCCTTTGAAATTGCAGGATCAATGGCCGTGAAAGACGCCGCCAAGAAGGCGCGCCCTGTGCTACTGGAACCGGTCATGCGCATCGAGGCCATATGCCCCGAAGAATATACAGGCGACGTGATTGGCGACATCAACGGACGCCGGGGGCGCCTCGAATCGATGGAGCCCACGGGCCTGATTCAAAAGATTCATTGCATAGTCCCGCTTGCGGAAATGTTTGGATACGCAAACGATTTAAGGTCCAAAACTCAGGGCCGCGCATCGTTCAGTATGGAGTTCGAAAAATACGAGGCCGTGCCCCCCAACGTGGCGAATGAAATTATGGAAAAGTCGGGCGCGTTATATCAGTTTAGTTAGCAGCTGCGGCTGGGCAAAGGAGACAGAAAGATCATGGCGAAGGAAAAGTTTGAACGGACGAAGCCCCACGTAAACGTGGGCACGATTGGCCACGTCGATCACGGAAAGACGACGTTGACCAGCGCCATCACAAAGGTGTTGGCCGAGGCCAATGGCTCGA
>JAPYPO010000435.1 GCA_029937645.1 Candidatus Hydrogenedentota bacterium | reverse complement strand
GCTGTAAGCGTTCCATTCCTCAGCCCAGGGTTCGCGAAGCGTACCCTGGGTTAGATGGTTTACAATTTCAAACCCTGAAAGGGTTTCACGGACACAGTGAGTTTCGTGCCCTCATCCGAACTCCAAGCAAGCTTGAAGGCTCCACCCCTATTCCCAGGAGGACGTCGCAATGGCGGCGACTACAGAAACGACTGACCTGCCCATCGAAGGAATGACCTGCACGAGTTGCGCTCAGACGGTGGAGAAGGCCTTGATGTCGACCGAAGGGGTCGTGACAGCCTCGGTCAGTTATCCTACGGAAACGGCGCATGTCGAGTTCCTGCCCCAAACGTTGGATCCGCAGGCCCTTGCCGATGTCGTCGTAAAGGCCGGATACGGCGTCAAAGAACGGCATGTCCAGACGGTATTGAAGATCGAGGGGATGACTTGCGCCGGGTGCGCGGGCTCCGTCGAGAAAGCATTGGCCGCAGTACCGGGTGTCCGGTCGGCAAGCGTCAACTTGATGATGGAGGACGCCGCCGTCACCTACGAGGCCGACCAGACCGCCGTGCGCGATTTGGTCGAGGCGGTCCGGAATGCGGGCTACGGCGTTCGAATCAACCTCGATGAAATAGAGGCGCCTACGGATGAGACGGACCCACTTCTACGCGACGCCCGAAATCGCTTTGTACTGGCGTGGGCGCTGACGGGCCCAGTAGCCGTTCTCATGATCGCCCATATGACAGGCCTCTGGATGCCTCCCTTCTACCATTGGCTCGAGCTGGCGCTCTCGATTCCCGTCTTGGCCGTTGCGGGTGCGGCGACGTATCGCAAGGCATGGCAGACCAGTCTTCATCTGCGGCCAAACATGGACGCGCTGATTGCCCTGGGGACGGGCGCGGCCTTCGTGACCACGCCCATGGCAATCGCGGGACTCAAAATCGCAAGCTACGGCGCGGTGGCCGCCATGATCATGGCCTTCCATCTCACCGGTCGCTACCTCGAAGCTTCGGCAAAGGGGAGCGCTTCGCAAGCAATCCGACGACTGCTCGAGTTGGGCGCGAAGACGGCCCGTATCGAGCGTGACGGTGAGGAACGGGAGATTTCCGTGGATGAAGTGGCCGTCGGCGATGTCATGATGATCCGGCCCGGCGAGAAAATCCCAACGGACGGTGTGGTAGTGAGCGGATCGAGCGCCCTGGATGAGTCGATGGCAACGGGCGAATCCATACCCGTGGAAAAGAGCGAAGGCGACGAGGTGATCGGCGGGACGCTCAATACAACGGGCGCGTTGCGTGTGAAGGCGGCGCGCGTGGGTAAGGACACCTTTCTCGCGCAGGTCGTAAAGATTGTACAAGAGGCGCAGGCATCGAAGGTCCCGATTCAGGAGTTGGCCGACCGCGTGACGGGTGTGTTTGTGCCGATCATTCTGGCGATCGCGCTGGCTACCTTCTCCCTATGGTTCTTCTTTCCCGGCGGGATGGAGACCCTAGCCGGCTGGGTCGCGCCACACCTTCCCTGGGTCAATTTCGAGGGTTCCGCGCCGTTGTCGCGCGCTGTATTCGCCGCCGTGGCAGTGCTCGTCATCGCATGTCCCTGCGCCATGGGCCTCGCCACACCGACCGCCATCATGGTGGGCACGGGCGCAGGCGCTGCGAAGGGGATTCTCATACGAAACGGCGCGGCCATCCAAACGATGCGAGAAATAGACATCGTCTGCCTCGACAAAACGGGCACACTCACCCACGGCAAGCCGGAAGTCACGGGGATCGCGGGAAACAAAGCTACCGAAGACGAAGTTCTCCGGCTCGCCGCCGCTGCGGATGCGTCGTCGGAACATCCGGTCGCCATGGCTATAGTGCGGGCCGCTTACGCACGCGGACTTGGCCTGCCGGACGCGTCAGATTTTGAAGCCATACCTGGAAAAGGCGTGACTGCCACCGTGGAGGGGAAGGAAGTGATCGCCGGAAAAGAGGCGCTGCTCCTCGAGCGCGGCGTAGATCTAACGGAGATGGCAGGAGAGATCGCGGTATTCCAAGAACAAGGCTATACCGTAGTGCAAGTCGCCTCTGAAGGCCGGGCCGTTGGTGCTATCGCGGTGGCCGATACGTTGAAACCCGATTCCAGCGACGCGGTGCGGGCCTTACGCGGCCTCGGTATGGACGTAGTCATGATCACCGGCGACAACCCGAAGACCGCCGAAGCCATCGCGAACCAGGCCGGCATCACGCGCGTGCTCGCCGATGTGCTGCCCGGCGAGAAGGCCGACGCAGTCAAGAAACTCCAAGCCGGAGGCGTCAAGAAACTCCATGCCGGGGGCGTCAAAGTGGCAATGGTCGGCGATGGAATTAACGACGCCGCAGCCCTCGCCCAGGCCGACATCGGAATCGCAATCGGCACGGGCACCGACCTAGCCATCGAATCCTCCGACCTCACCCTAGTGCAGGGAAACCTGACCTCGCTCGTAACCGCGATCAAACTATCCCGCGCCACCTTCCGGAAAATCCAACAAAACCTATTCTGGGCCTTCGGCTACAACCTCATCGCCATACCCGCCGCCATCCTCGGCCTCCTCCACCCCCTCATCGCAGAGACAGCCATGGCCGCAAGTTCAATTACCGTCGTGTGGAATTCCTTGCGCCTGAGGGCCTTCGCAAAAAAATAAGACGCAGCTTCGCAACGCTATTTCCTCTCCCTTGCGGTCGAGTAGATCACCTTCATAAATTCAAGCCTCTATTTCCTCTCCATCAGGGAGAGGATTAAGGTGAGGGTGGTCCCGTCTCTTAAGAACGACTCCCTTAAAAGATCGACACCCCGTGCCCTGGGTAAATTGTGCAAGAGACTCAGATTAAACGAAAGAACCTGAATGTGGGACCGCCGCCCTCGGCGGTCTTTCGAAGGCGGTATCGCCTTACGTGCCCCACGCCGTGGCAGAGCGTAGGCACCGCTCATTCCAGGGAGGCATCAGATCGTGAAAAAAACACAAGTCGAAACTGCGGGCCCACGTCAGATCGCGAAAAAATCGCAAGTCGAAATTTAGGGCTCGTCGCAACGCGCCCATACGCTGAAAGCGTTAAATTCCTCAGCCCAGGGTTCGCGAAGCGTACCCTGGGTATACGGTAAATCCCAATCGAACCCTGTAAGGGTTCCACACTACGTGAGAGCAACTTACGGAGTCTCTTGTCGCCAAAGGTCTGTCAAGCGCCCCCCCCACTCTACCTACCTACGGAAAGCCAGGTAAGGCCCAACCACCGCATCCCACTCTTCGTGACGGACAAACTCGACATGTCCATCAAGGAACGCCACGTTCCGTCCGCCGAGTTCATTACACTCACCAGTTTCGATAACAATGGGTATATAGCTTTGGAATTGCCGGCTCCCGCCAGCCTCTTCAATCGTAACCCCTTCTACCTCGGCTACCAAGTCATCAAAAAACTCTGTCATCGCTGCCGGAAAGACCATCTCGTAGCCGAAGGTGTGGGCTTCTCCTCCCGGGCATGTAAGTATGACGACATCGAAGAGGTATTCCGGAAACACCGAGTGCCAACCAGGCGGCGTCATACTTCCCTCGTGCTCGTTCTGAAACATCTTGATAACCAAGCCGAGCTGCTTCAAGTTGTTTTTACCCCGGATTTCCCATTTAGAAAAGTCATCTTTAGATCCGCAGACATCGTTTAAC
>JAPYPO010000016.1 GCA_029937645.1 Candidatus Hydrogenedentota bacterium | reverse complement strand
CAATCTCATTGGCTCCGGTCGCCGACGGGTCCATATGGGTAATCTCGGTTTAGATTCCATAATCGGGGTGTCGAATAGCGCCCCGGCTCTCAAGCCCGATTTACAAGCAATAGCCCCCTTTCCAGACGCCCGGTGGTCTCCCGCTACCCCCCGACCGATTTTAGGTATTGACAAGGATTATGATTTATGCTAGATTGTGTCATGAAATGAGTGGCTGTCTCTTTTTATTGGGAGCGGTCCCCTGTTTCATGCAGTCAAGGTAATTCGGCGTGATCGATAGAACGTTCGTCCCTTAAGGGATTGTCGGGGTGTTCAGTCTCTCGTTGATGCTTGGCTTGTAGGAAGCAGGAAGACGGCTATCCGGTCAGACGGCGGTAGCTACTCATGTAATTCTACTTCTAGAAGGGAGGTGAGAAATACTTATGAAGAAAACTTTACTTGTAACTTTGATGGCGGTTGCGTTCGCGGGAGTAGCTTCGGCTTCGACCTTGTCGGTTCCGTTTTTCAATGACTCGGGTGTAATTGGAACTACCTTTATCGCGTTCCATAACAATACGGCAACGGCGATAGACGTGGGGATATTCTACTTCGATAACGACGGAACGGAACAGACTCCGTCTCCCAATTCGTTCACCTTGAATGGCAACACGACCTTGTCGTTTCGCCCGGCAGCGGTTGACGCAGCTTCTGAGGGACCCGGTACAGCGATTCCGGACAAGACGGGCACCAAGGCAGCGGGTAGCTTGTTTATCCAATGGGTTGGTGGTCCCGCAGATATCCAGGGCCGCTTACACACGGAATCTGGGAACGGTAGTCAGTTCTCGTACTTGCTTCCTCCAGGCGTCAGCTCGGCGAAGTAAGTAGTATGATTAGACAATCCCAATAGACACAACATAATCCTCAGGGCGGGAATGTCGGAATGACATACCCGCCCTTTTTGTGTCTATATGCCAACCGCCTTCAATGCGATTTACTTCAGAGGACGCGGTGATCAGGCGAATTTTGGGGCCCATCCCGAATAGCTCTCGCCGGGTTGGTGTAGGGGACGGCGGCACTTTTTCCAGAGGGTTACTGTGGAGAGGACTGCAGGAAGGATCGCTACGCTTCGGAAAGCACGGACGCGGCGGCCACGTATCCCCGGGTACGCAGGAGCATGAACTCGAAACTATCTGCGAGGGCTTCGTAGGAAGCCGTGATGATATTTTCGGATACGCCTACCGTATACCAGGTCTCCGATTCATACCGCGATTCGATGAGCACCCGGGTCTTGGCGCGTGTGCCGGACTGGCTATCAAGAATCCGAACTTTGTAGTCTTCCAGGCAAAGTTTTTCAAGCTCGGGATAGGTGCCTTGCAACGCTTTACGGAGCGCCTTGTCCAGGGCGTCCACCGGGCCATCCCCTTCGGCTGCGGTGTGAACACGCGTTTCGTCGGGCAAGTACAATTTGACTGTAGCCTCGGATAGGGATCCCATGCCGGGCTGTCGGCGCGTGATGCTCACGTGAAAACCGTCCATCGTGAAGAAGACCGGATAGTCTTTCCCGATGCGCCGGATCAGCAACTCAAGGGAAGCGTCCGCAGCTTCGAATTCGTAGCCTTGGCTTTCCAGCAGCTTGACTTCCTGCAAGATCGCAATCGTTCCGGGATCGTTGCGATCCAATTCGATGCCGATGTCCGATGCCTTATCGAGGAGGCTGGATCGGCCCGACACCTCGCTTACCGGGATGGTCGTCGTATTCCCCACCAAGGCGGGATCAATATGCTCGTAGCTTGATTTGAGCTTTCGGACTGCGTCTGCGTGCATGCCGCCTTTATGCGTGAAGGCGTCCCGCCCGATAAACGGCGCGGAATCATCGGGCACTTGATTGGCAAGTTCGGCGGCGAGTTTGCTCAGATGCGTGAGGCCGGCGAGATTCTCCGGCGACACAACATCGAAGCCCATTTTTAATTGGAGCGCGGGGATGATGGTGCAGAGGTTTGCGTTGCCCGTGCGTTCGCCGTAGCCGTTGATCGTGCCTTGCACTTGTACGGCACCCTCGGCGACCGCTTGAATCGCATTCGCCGTGCCACAACCGATATCGTTGTGAGTATGAATGCCAATTGGGGCGTCGGGGATTTTGCCTTGCAAGGCTTTGACTGCTTCAGCGATTTCCCAGGGTAGGCGGCCGCCGTTCGTATCGCAGGGGATGACGATTTCCGCGCCCGCCGCGAAGCCTCGTTCCATTGCGGACAGCGCGTAGCCGCTATCTTCAAAGTATCCGTCGAAAAAGTGTTCGCCGTCAAGGAAGACTCGGCGGCCTTGGGAAACGAGATAGGCGACCGACTCTTCGATGATGTCCAGATTTTCCTCAAGGCCGATGCGCAAGACTTCGGTGACTTGCGTAGGCGACGACTTAGCAAAAATGGTAAGGACATCGGTGCCCGCGCTGAGGAGGGCTTTAATATTGGCATCGTCTTCTACCGTCGATTTCGAATACCGAGTGCTGCCAAAGGCAGCCATCTTGGTATCGCCAAGGTCCATATCGCGCGCGCGTTCGAACAACTCGACGGCTTTCGGGTTCGAGCCAGGCTGTCCGCCTTCGATGTAGGCCACACCAAAATCGGAAAGGGCTCGTACCAAGCGCAACTGGTCTTCCGAAGAAAACTTGATGCCCGGTCCTTGAGCGCCATCGCGAAGGGTGGTGTCGTATAGGTCGATTTTGCGGGACACGTTAGCGTCTCCTTAGAAATTTCATCAGGTCGGTTGCTGGCCTTCGGCTGTCAGGGTCGCTTCTTGAATGATAGCGGGCACCAACTTGTAGCCGTCAGGATAAAGTACGCCGGCCTCTGCGGCCGCCGTTTCGTTGTATTCGGTACGCGCGTCCGGCTCGATCCCCGGCCCGCACATCGCGAAGGGCACCGGACCCTGCGCATGGGTGCGCGTTTCGATGGATGTAATATGGTCGGGTGCGATAAGGACGCGGCAATCGCCCCGTTCTATGGCGCGGGCAAGGCAGGGTGCGACGACGCGGCTGTCGTAATCTTCAATCGCCTGAATCTTCAGGTCGGTGCGCCCTTCGTGGCTGGCTTCATCGGGCGCTTCGATATGAAGATATACAAGATCCACCCGGTCCAACGCGTCAAGGGTCGCCTCCACTTTGCCTTCGTAATTGGTATCGAGATATCCCGTGGCCCCTTCGACCTCGATCACCTCGAATCCCGCGTTGCGGCCGATGCCATTTACCAAATCCACGGCGGAGACGACCGCGCCCGTAATTCCAAAGCGCGGCTGATAGGGCTGCATATCGGGGGCTTTGCCTTGTCCCCAGAGCCAGATCGAGGTAGCCGGCAATTTGCCGTTACTAATTCGGGCTGTGTTTATAGGGTGATCCGCCAGTAGGGCTTGCGATCGCTCGATGAGCTGGACCACTTGTTCGTTTCCCTGGCCTCGGGGCAGATGCGGAGCGTAGTCCTGGTTCGTGATATCGTGCGGCGGGGTACACGCAAGCGAAGCGAGATTTTTTAAGGTGTCCCCTTTTGCCGTTACAGTAGCTATGTGTCTATAGCTGACACCAGGATGAAATTCAAGGTCTGGGCTGCCGGGCGCTTCGCCTAAGGAAGCAATGAGCTCGGCAGCTTCTTCCGTGCTAATATGGTCTGCCGTAAAGTCCTTCATACAGCCGTTCTCAAGCGTCACGAGATTGCAACGGAAGGCGAGTTGGTCGGGCCCGAGCACGATGCCTTGGTTGGCGGCTTCAAGCGGCGCGCGCCCGGTGAACGATTCGTCGGGGTTGTATCCAAAAAGGGACAGGTTGCCGATATCGCTCCCGGCGGGGTAGGCATCGGGGATAGGGCAAAATAAGCCGCAGACCCCGAGCCGAGCAACCTCGTCGAGTGACGGTGTTCGGGCGACGGAAAGGGGTGTCGATCCCCCGCAAGACTCCATGGGGAAATCGGCCATGCCGTCGCCTATCAGGATTAGATATTTCAAAATAGCCCCTGTTCTCAGTGTTTATCGCGCCGATACGGTATCAAGTGCAGGCGCGATAAGTCAAACGGGTGACGCAAGCGAGCGACCACACGGAAAGGGTGTCAATGGAGTTCAATGAATTAGATCACGCGTCTAATGTTATGACGGGTATACAGTTACTTGGTAACATAATTATCGATTTGGATGAGGATCGCTGCGTCAATGCCCTTCAGAAATTCGGCGATGCCATTTCGGAGTGGAATGACTACGCGCACCTGGTTTCCTCGGGGGATTTGCATCAAAAGGGGGCCCATATAGTCGATTCCTTTTCGTTGGCTCCGCTCATCACGTCGGCACTCGAACCGGATGGCGCTCTCTTGGACATCGGTAGCGGTGCGGGTTTTCCTGCAATAGTTTTGAAGATTGTTCTTCCAGAGCTCAGAGTGGTCCTTATGGAGCGTGATCGGAAGAAGGCGGCCTTTCTCAGGAAGACTGTTGGTATGCTCTGTCTCGGGAATGTGGAGGTGGTGAACGGCAGTTTTCCCACAGCAGTTCCGGATGGAGATTATGGGGCGATTACAGCTCGAGCCGTAGAAAATCCGAGTGCTGTTCTACCGGCCATAAGGAGGTTTCTCACCCCCAAATGCTGTTTCATCAGTCAGTCACCCAATGGCGACGAGTATTTTGGGGATGGCTTCGACATCAAGGTCGTAGACGACGACTGGGATCGATTAGGGTTTCGCCGTGGGTCGGTTCGGGTCGTGCGGGTCTCTAGGTAGGCACCCGATTCAGCTAAGATTATCTTTCCAGAGCTCTGAACGCCGCCACTATGCTCCACGTGGAACCTTCAGCCAGAGGGATCACTCGACGGAGTCGTGGATAGTCTCAGGTGCGTGGGCTGCCGTGTTGGCTCATATTTGACCCGACTTAAATTGTCAACGCGGGTCAGAACCTACTTCTCGGGAAACTGGGATAAGAAAATCGTGAAGCACGGACAGAATAGTAACCGCAACATCCCCCTCTTCAAAGGGGGACTCTCATCCCTCGAACATCGCCTAAAGTCCCCCTTTGAAGGGGGATCAAGGGGGATGTTATCGGGGCAGGGTGACCCTGTCGCCCCACCCAATGCCGTCCATGTAAAGAAAACTTAGCCAGTGGCGCAAGAGGGGGAACACACCCTAAAACCTTGCAGGGAAGCCACGAGGCTCTGGGAAGGTTCCACATGGAACGTCCAACCCCTACTCCGATATTCACCCCAAAACGCGAAAAGGGGACGGAGCGCTGTTTGGAGTTGCAACTGAAGAAATCCGGAGGTTCGGAATTAATTTATTATGATATACTATTAGTATATATTATTAAATAGTACACGAACGCACGCGTCGTAGGCATGCTCCGGCGATACAAGCTCAAGCTTCTTCGCGCCATCCATCCGGCCAAGATCGTCGCGGTCCGGATGGCAGGACTCGGCCGTCAGGATTTCATAGGGCGGTCGAAACGGCGCGTGACGTTTTGGATCCGTCCCCCCAAAAAGCGCAACGACAGGTGTACCTGCAATCGCGGCTATATGCATAGGCCCTGTATCTCCTCCAACATATAAACACGACTTATATACAATAGATATATAATGCTTTATATCGGAAAACTCCGGGCATACGTGAAGCGCCCGCTGCGAAAGCTGTTGCACCTCTTGAACCTGACGCTCCTGCCCCGGACCCCAGGTCAACACCACGTCGAAGCGACCATCCGCCAGAAGCATGTCACACAACCGGGCGAAGTGAGCCGAAGGCCACTGCTTCTCGGGGCGATCCACGGGAACGTGTACCGCCACGACTCGCTTGCCCCCCTCGAAAGTCTCCTCAAAAAAGGCCTCGATCACCGCCTCGGTCGATTCTGGAACATAAAGCGATGGCTCTATATGGTCGCTCCTAGGGGCGATCATATCGCTAAGGCGCAGATTTTCCTCCACGCGATTCAGGATCTCTTTACCGATCCTAAGTCGTTTGTTTATCAATAGATAGCTGAGCTCCTTGCTTCGGGGTCGTTCGAAACCATACCGGTCTCGCGCCTTCGAAGCCCAGGTGAGCAACCCGCTTTTGAGAATACCATGAAAATCGATAATAATGTCGTACCGATTTCGACGAATTTCGCGCATGAATTTCAAAAACTGCCGGGCCGACTGAAGGGTCGAACCTTTTCGCTCGAAAACGAGTACGTTGTCCAGCGCGGAATGGCCCTCGATAACATCGGCCGACTTCGGCTCGACCGCCCAATCTATCTGGGCGTTTGGCAGGGAGGCGCGGATGGACTCGACAGCAGGAATGACCCGGACCACATCGCCAATGGCGCTGAGTCGGATGACAAGGATTCGAGGTACACCGTTGATCATAGCGGGATTCTAGGCATGAAGCGTGGGAGTCATCTCGGGGGGCCGCCGTCTTTCCGGAAAAAGCGTTTCTATCTAGCTGGACTATCAACTGCCCATAACGTTAGCAGAATCGAGGGGCACTAGGCAACCGGAGGCTATCCGCGCAGTATAATTGGCGTACTCTGAATTCACACAAATAGGCTAAGGTCTTTGCGTTTGGAAGACTCAGTTGGCAGCGCAGACCTGCTCCGATACGACCGTATTGCCGTTAGCCCACCCATCGCTGGCAACAACAGCGTCGTGCGTTACCAACGGAAGGCCAGGGTCGCACTCTCCACCGAGCTTATCCTTGAGGCGCTGCACCACATGTTCCGGAACGAACTGATTGACGTTTCCGCCGAGGGTCGCGATTTCCTTTACAAGACGCGAGCTGATAAAGATATACTCCTCGCTGGGCATGAAGGAGATGGTATCGCAGTCGGGGTGCATCCGCCGGTTGGTCCCGGCCATGGTCATCTCGTATTCAAAGTCCGATACCGCGCGCAGCCCGCGAATGATGGCGACGGCCTGATGCTGCCGGGCCAGGTCCACCGTGAGACCTTGGAAGTTCACATACTCCAGGTTCGGTACGTGGCCCGTAACCTCCTTGAGCATTTCCACTCGTTCGTCCGGGGCAAATAGGCCGCTTTTCTCGCTGTTCCAGGCCACGGCAACTACGAGAGTATCAAATATCTTCGCGGCACGTTCGATCAGATCAACATGGCCATTGGTTGGGGGATCAAAACTTCCGGGATACACCGCACACCGATCAGCCATTCGTCAATTCTCCTCTTACGGCGGCCGCCATGGCCTCCTGATAGACTTCGATAACAGTCACGCGGGCCTCGCCGGCCCGCTGCTGGCAATCCTCGAATTCGGGGGATTGATTCATAATTTTTCCGTTCAAAAGCCCAATCTTAACTCGCACTGATCCCCAACGCGTCGCGGCGATCTTCCATTCCCGATCCAAACAAATGCGCTGTTCGGTTCGCATGCGCAGACCGATGGTCGTAGTCCCCTCGAAAAGTATCGAGGTTAACGCGTCGACCTTCGCCTCCTCCGCGAGGATCGTTATCAATTGCGCGGGGCGGCCTTTCTTGCCCAAAACAGGCGTGATGAACGCATCGCGCGCGCCCGTCTCCAGAAGTTTCTCGAGCACCGGCGGCAACAACTCCGGGTTCATGTCATCCACCATGGCCTCTAGGACGATGATCGGCTCCGTCTTCCTAACACCGGTCGTCTCGCCGATGAGGACGCGCAGCACGTTGGGCCGGTCCGAAAGATTCTTCGTGCCGCTTCCGACGCCAACCGCCTCCACGATCATCTCGGGCAGCGGCCCGAATTCGTCGGCGAGCTGCCCGATCAGCGCCGCGCCCGTCGGCGTGACCAACTCGCCATCCACATCCCCGCCGTAGCTTGGGAGGCCCTTGAGCAGAAGCGCCGTAGCGGGCGCGGGAACGGGCATAATTCCGTGGGCGCATTTCACCGTACCCGAACCCACATGAAGCGACGACGACACAATGCGATCTGGCTTCAGCAGATGCAGTCCCAGGTGCGCACCCACGATATCTACAATCGAATCGACCGCGCCCACTTCGTGAAAATGAATTTTCTCTGGCGTGGTGCCGTGGACCTCGGCTTCCGCAACTGCAATGCGGCGGAAGGTTTCGATGCTGGCGTCTTTCACTTCGCGGGGGATATCGCCGCTCTCGATGATGTCCACGATGTGCCGCAAGTGGCGATGGACTTTATGCCCGCCGCCATGGGAGTGGCCTTCGCCGTGCGAGTGACTATGCCCGTGATCGGGATCGTCCGCGTGGGTCGCCGGTGTGTCATCTTCGAGGTCAACATGGAACTGCATGGCCATGGTGCCGTGCTTATCCACCGGTTCCGCTCGGATACCATAGCCCTCCACACCGAGGGATTCGAGTCCCCGGCGCAGCGTATCGAAATCCACGCCCGCGTCCAGCAGCGCACCGTTAATCATGTCGCCGCTGGCCCCACAAAAACAATCGAAGTAGAGCGTCTTCATGAGGAACTTCCATTCAGGAGGCGGTTGATAATCGTCGCGTTGACGCCCGCGCCGAAGCCATTATCAATATTGACAACCGTGACGCCCGAAGCGCACGAATTGAGCATCGTGAGGAGAGCCGCGACACCACCAAAACTCGCGCCATAACCGACGCTGGTCGGGACCGCGATGATGGGCTTGTCCACCAGGCCGGCGGTTACGCTCGCCAGCGCCCCTTCCATGCCCGCGCAGCAGATGATTACATTCGCGCCGTTGATTTCTTCGCGTTTACTGAGGATGCGGTGCAGTCCGGCGACGCCTATATCGTACAGGCGCCGTACCTCATTGCCCATCGATTCCGCGGTCACCGCAGCCTCTTCCGCGATGGGAATGTCGGAGGTGCCCGCACACACGACGGCGATGTAGCCTGCAAGCGTTTCCGGTGGCGTTACCTCAATGGTGATGGCACGGGCATCGACATGATGGACCGCGTCCGGGTGGGCCGCGAGGACGGCCTCAATAACTTCCTGGGAACACCGGGTGACCAATACATTGCTGCCATGATCACGCATGCGCTGTACAATTTCGACAACCTGCGCGCAGGTTTTTCCTTCGGCGTACACCGTTTCGGGGTAGCCTTGGCGCAGGTGACGGTGGTGATCCAACTTGGCGAAACCGAGGTCCTCAAAGGGAAGCGTCCGTAGGCGTTCTGCCGCTTCGTCAGGCGAAGTAGCCCCGTTGGCGACGGATTCGAGAAGCTCGGCTAACTTAGACTGATCCATGAGGTTACTCGTACAAAGCCTAGGAATGACGGTCGGTATCGTATGCGAACCGAGAGCGAAGAGGCGACCGCCAGCGCGACCCTCTTTGGAAGGGCAATATTCGTTGCTGCGGGAGGCCCTATTAGTCCTCTTCGCTGACCGCTTCGTCGGTAGCCTCTTCGCTCTCGATTTCAGCCGTGCCCGCCGACTCTGTTTCGATGGGGTCGGGTACGGAAACGGAGCCCGTTGCCGCCGCCGGTTCGTCGGGGGCTTCGGCTGGGTCCCCAATCAGCAGAGCAGTAATCGCGTCGTAATTCTTATTAATAAGGAATTCCGCGTCCGCTTGTTCATTCATATATTGAAAGTAGTCCGCTTGCCGCTCGAATTGAAGCGCCGCGAGCACGGATTCCTTCAAGCTCTCCTTTTCCGTCTCCCAAGTATTTTCTCCCTCGTCTTCAGCCGGAAGGGTAGCTTCTACAAGCTCGACGAAATGGAACACATTTGAGAAATCCCGAAGCGGTCCACCTACCGTACCGGGGCGGCTTCGACCGACGGCGTTAAAGGCCTCCTGACAAGACCATAAGATTCCGTCTGAAAACAGAAAGTCCGTTGGGAGAAATGGTTTGGTCTGATTCACGACCAACTCAAGTTCAGGGAAGAGACTCTTCGCCTCCTCCAAGCTGCCTGCCTTCGATTGAATGTCCGCAATATATTGCTGAAGCACGCCCACGTATTCCGGGCCGTTCTTGTGCAACGCGATGGCGTCTCGGTCAACATCTTCCCGTGCGTCCTCAAGGGTCTTCTGCTGAGGCTCGATGTAGCCAGTGACCTTGGCAACATACAAAAAATCGCGTGCTGCAACAACCGCTGACAGGCCGTCCAACGCCACTTCGCCAAGTTCGCGGCGAAACGTGAACGCGTCCACGGCGCTGATATTTTCGATTTCAACGGAACCCGACGAAAACGAATCCGTCGTTTGAATTTCCAGCCCTTCCTTCTCTGCGGCGCCGGCGAAACCGTCTTCCCCCTGCGCCAGCGCCAAGAAGGCCTCGGCACTCGCCAAGCGGACCGCGCGATCTTCCGCACCGAGCGTCGGCCGGACGAGAATCTCGCTCACACGGACATCCTGCTGTCCTTCCACGTCGGCATTGTCACGCTTCTCTTCTACCTTGTAAATGTAGATGCCCCCAGGACCCCGCACGGGGTCGCTGATGGCGGCCACTTCCATACCGAAGAGGGGCTTGCGGTGATCCGGCGTATTCGGGCCATCGGTGAGCCAGCCCACATCGCCGCCCTCCGTCCGGTTCGGCCCCTGCGAGTAGGTTGTCGCCAGTTTGGCAAAATCTTCGCCCGCAGCCGCGCGGAGCAGGATGTCTTCCACCAGCGGCGGTTCCGGCGCTTCGAGGGAAAAGGCTACAATTTCCGCCGTCCGTTCCTCATCCGTCAGATAGTTTTCCTCGTTGTCCTCCCAGTACGCGAGAATATCCTCTTCGGACAAATCAACCTTCGGCTCGATCGAGATATGCTTCACGACGATTTTCGTGTTCGTATCCAGATACTGCTGCCGGACATCCCCGTCCAACACGCGGGCCGATGCCGAGGCTAGATTCAATACCATGCGCCGGTTCATCTCGTTGCGCTTCGAGGTGTAAATACCATTCCAATCAATGCCCTGTGCCGACGAGACCCACTGGTTGAAATACACCTTGTCCAGTTCTCCGTTCTCGTCAAGAAAGAAGGAATCCTTCTGCAACAACTCGATCAGGTAGTCCGGCGTCGTATCGAAATCGTGTGCGTTTATCTTGCGCGTCAACAGTGCGCTATTCACAAGCTGTTCCAAAATCTGGTCCACCGTGCCGTCCGCCATCAACTCCTCGGGAGCAGGCCTATCGCCTGTGGGCGACGTACGGCTTTTCGAATACGCGTCATACTGATTCAAGAAGTCGGCCGCCGCAATGGGCACATCCCCCACCTGCGCCACAAACTGCGGGCCGAAAGCCGTGTCCCCACCCGTGATATCCGACAGAGACACGCCCGGAATAAAGAAAACAAAAGGCACGCCAATAAAAATAATCGTGGCAATCAAGATGCCCCGTTTATGTTTGCGCATGTAGTGAGACACAGTCTCCGAACCTCCAACAAGTTAAGCGAACGCCGCACGCAACCCACACCGCGGCAGTTTCTAAGTCACTAAGTAAAATACACAACAAAGCAGGGGAACGCCGCCCATGCTATAGGCAGATCGATCCCATCTTCAACCCGCAAAGGGTAGCACACGGGCAAGGTCTGTTCAACGCGCAACCGCATTCGCCGGACCAGAAGCGTGAGACGGGCCCCGAGGTTTAGGCAATCTCCCAGCGTCGACCGACGGTGACGCAAGATAGGAAGCGCTTCCCGTTTGCGGTTATACTCAGTTCAGCGCGGCGGCATCGCAATGAAAACACACGCGAGGGAGAAGTAAGCATGTCAAACACACCGGGCAACTGGGGTAAATGGGGCGACGATGACGAGCGGGGTACGCTCAACTACATCACCGAGGAAAAGACGCGGGACGCAGCGGCGCTCGTGAAGACGGGCAAGACCTATCCCCTGGCGATTCCGTTGGAGGCCAAGGCTCCGATTTGGCCGACGCGCCATGACAACTGGCATATCGCGATGTTCCGCAACTTGGATGGCCCCGGACCGGGCGGCGGCGAAGATATCCTCATGATGCACACGCACGGATCGACCCATGTGGATGCGCTGTGCCATGTGTTCTCGGAAGGCAAACTGTATAACGGCCATGACGCAAAGTCGAGCATCGACGCCCGTGGCGCGAGTAAAAACGCGATATCGAATATCGGTTCGATTGTGACACGGGGCGTGTTGCTGGATGTAGCCGGGCATCACGGCGTCGACCATCTAGAGCCGGATCACGAGATTACGGTGGAGGAAGTGGGAACTATCGCCCTGAAACAAGGCGTATCCATCGGCTCGGGCGACGCCCTCCTCTTTCGCACGGGCTGGCTGAGCGTCTTCGCGGCGCAGGGCGAGGATATATTCAACGCCGCGCAACCGGGTCCGAGCCTTGACGTGGCGCAATGGGCCGGAGATCGGGAGGTCGCCATTATGGCGGCGGACAATAGCGCCGTGGAATTGTATCCGCTCGAAGGAGGGATGCCGGTCCACCAAGAGTTCATCTGGAAACAGGGTGGCTATCTGATGGAGCTGCTGGATCTGGAAGCACTCGCGGCGGATAAGGTGTATGAATTCCTTTTTGTCGTCGCGCCGCTTAACATCGCGCAGGGCATGGGCAGCCCCATCACGCCGCTGGCCATTTGTTAATGGCTTCGGACGACCCGCGGCTGGACGGGTACACGCGCTGGCAGGGGAAAGATCCGTTTGAGGATCACTGCGGCCCGTTCTATTACCGCGTGGATGAGGAGGGCCGCCACCGCTGCGCGATGGTTGTGGAGGAACAACACACCAACAGCCAGGGTGTCCTCCACGGCGGCATGATGATGACCTTCGCGGATTACGCTACGATCATGATCGCACGGCCTCCGCTCGACACGATTCGCGGGGTTACGATTAGTTTCAAGTCGGAGTTCATTTCTGTAGGGCAGCTAGGGGATTTTGTCGAGGCGGACGGCGAAGTCACCCACGAGACGCGCAGCTTGCTCTTCGTGCGCGGAAAGATTTTCACGGGCGACCGAACCCTTCTAAATTTCTCGACGGTGTACAAGAAATTGGGGCCGCGTTAGAATTTCTTGGGGAAAACCGTTATTGAAAAAACGTTTTTCCCCAAACCCCTTTCCCAAAAACTTTTGGGGCGCTTCACGCTGAGTCGACGAAGAAATTTCTACCAGTCTTAAAGGTCGGGATCGTCGAAGCTAACCCCGAAAATCTGATCGTCGCTATCGATGGACACCATGATCGTAGATACACCTCGTTAAAAAGTACATTGGATGATTATATGCGACTCGCTTCGACGGTTCTCGAAATGGACCAATCGGCCAGCGATTACACGAATATCCTCAAGTGCCCCATGCTGAGTTTCCAAGTAATTCCATTCCTTCTTGAGCTGCTCCAGCGGAAGAAAGTCTTTTTGCTCGGCACTAAAATTCTCGAAAGCAGACTCAAAGTTTCCCGCTGCAATGCTTCGAATCACGCCGCGCGCCGCATCAAGATGTTCCGCTGAAACGTCTGACACCATCTCTTCGACCGGCACCTTCTGGCCGTCTTCGAATTCGATGTTTGAAATCAAATTACCGGAATTCAGAGATACCCAGATGGTGCAACCGCCGTTCTTAAATTTGCACGAGACATAGACGACAGCTGCTTCATCATCCTCTTCACCACGATCAGAATCACCAAGATAAGTTTGGCTATTGAATTCTCCGAACCGGGCTTCCAAATCACGCCACGTTTCCTCGAGTTTCTCAGGCGGCCAACTGGTTTTCGTCGCGGCATCGAACGTCTCGGTGGCGTGTTCAAAGTCGCCGGCCGCGAGGGATCGGACCACGGTTAGCGCTGCGTTGAACTGATCCTGTTTGGCTTGAGGCAACTCCTTCGGAATCACATAAACCACGAAGACCACAACGACCGCGCAAAGACAAGCAATTATGCAAAATACTTTGGTTATATTCACGTGCAGATGCCTCCTTCGGATTGCGGCCCTCATCCACTTGAGTACACCCGGCTATCGAAGAAATTCGCAAGATTGCCCGATCAGGCGTGTAACACCTTCTTCACAATCGGCTCGATCAACTCCGCTTGCCAATTCATGAGGCCGCTTGCTTCGGCGATTTCTTCAGCGGTGGTTGGCTCGTTCCGTGCGATGCCTATGAGGGCGGCTCGGGGCGCGATGACGGAAGAGCGCAACTCAAGTTTTTCGCCTAACACTGCGCATTGATCTTGCAGCGTTCGTACGCTGGACTTGATGCTATCCTCCATGGGAGGCAGTCCCTTGCCTTTGCGCCGCTTGGGCCACTCGTCTTCGGGCGCGGCCTTCGCGGAGGTTATGGCATCGCGGAGCGCCTTATACCGTCGACCGTTGGTGCAACTCTTCGGAAGGCGGGGGCCTTGGCTGAGCGAGGTTTCGGGGTTGGCCGCGCACCATTCGGCGAGACTGATCAGCTGCGGATTGCTCAAGACCTTGAAGGCCGGCTTGTCGATTTCCTGGGCTTGCCCGTCACGCCACGTCCAGATGGCGCGGAGGTAAACCAGTTGATCCGGCTGGAGCACACCGGCCCCTTTGATGCGCCACGCGTCGTCAGGATCGCGGCGGACCGGTTGGGCCGCTTGGTCGACCACCCGGGCACACCATTCGCGGTGCCAGGTTTCGCGGCCAAGCTCGGCGAGTCTGGCTTCGAGTTTATCGGCCAGCGGCTCTAAGTAGCGCGTATCGTCGCTGGCGTACGCGAGTTGACGCTCCGTAAGCGGTCGTTGCGCCCAGTTCGATTTCTGACCGTCCTTCGTCAGCTCGACCCCGAGAAAATTCGCCGCCACCGTCACCAGGCCGAGCGCCTCTTCACCGACGACCTGGGCGGCAATCATGGTGTCGAATACGGGCCGTCCGGGGCGAAAGCCGAAGGACGACAGCATCATGCGCATGTCGTAGTCCGCCGCATGGAGAATCAGGTTCGTTTCCGCCAGTGCCGCCAGCAAATCCGTCAGATCGATATCGCCTAGAGGATCTACGATGTAGTCGTTGTCGCCGATGGTTATCTGAATCAGGCAGACCTTCTCGAAATAATGATGAAGGCTATTTGCCTCCATATCCAGACCGGCCCGATCGGAACCGCGCAGGTCGGAGATGAGTCCTTCGAGATGGCCGGTGGAGTCGATGTATTGATACGAGGGTGGGGTGGTGGCTTCCAAGCGATTGGACATCCTATGGGGTTACGAGCCAACCGCGTCGGGATTGCGGCTCTGGTCAAATCAAAGACAGAACGCAGTATACGCCTGTGCCAAATCCAGTGCCAATCGGACGTTTTCGGCCTAAGGCGGCGGGCTTCGTTGTTAGAGACAAGATTTTTTGGGGTGGCGCCTGTGCGCTTATCCCAATAGTGTCGCGTAGCGGGTAGCTACTCGATGAAAGAGAGCCTTACTCGGAATCGGCTTGTAGGCCGTCCACCCGCACACGACGGAAATCGACGGACCACGGTTCCTCTTCGGTGGATATGATCGCAAAATTCCCAAGGGTTTCGCCTTGCTCCGTTCCGCCCACCGCACCAGGATTGACAAACAAAGTCCCATCAACCCAACGCTGGTGCGGTACATGGGTCGCGCCGGTCACGATGATATTCGCCGGATCGATTTCTCGCTGCCTGGCATAGCGCATATCCCCTTCGTTTTCCTCCAGCCGGTCGGAATGCGACGTCAGCGTCCCATGGCACACCAAGATTCGGATGTCATCGATCTCAACCGTTCGCACGCGCCGCAGTGCGCGAAGATACTCGATATTTTCTACCCTGCACACGTCGAAGGTATTCTTCAAAACTTCAAACTCTTGAGCGTTCATGTGCGCGCGCAACGCTTTTTCTTTGCGCAGAAACTTTGCCACCCGGAAGTCCCATTCGCCCTGGGCGGTAGGAATCTCACGCTGCCGCAAGCAGTTTATAACTTCGTTTGGCCACGGGTGCCCGGCCACGCAGTCGCCCGCGGAAACGACGGTGTGAATGCCCTCCTGGTCGATTGCGTCGAGAACAGCGGAAAGGGCTGGCCAGTGGCCATGGATATCTGAAATGGCTGCAAAAATCATGGGGTCGATTCGGGGTTGGAGGCGCGGAGCAACGTCGGAAAACAAGCGACAGTATACCCTTAGCCACAGTCCGAAGACCATCGGCCTCCGTTGGCCCACTGTGCTGGTCGCACGAATCCCCTGTGAAAATGGGGCTTGCCGAAGGCTCAATTTCCTGCGGCCCTGAAAATAGGGCTTGACAAATAGCTCTCTAAGTTGTAATCAGAGGCCCAGAGCGTATGCCCCGGTGCGGGGAGGAAGCGCTAAAACGACCACTGCGTACCGGTTTTGGACATTTTGGGTATTTTCCCGGGGAACTAATCGAAGAAGAAGGAGAAGGAAATGGCTGTTACTAAGGCAATGACGAAGGCACAGATCATCGCGTCGCTCGCGGAGTCTTCCGATCTGAGCAAAAAGCAAGTGAACGCCGTGATGGAGGCGCAAATGGCGCTTGCATACGAACAAGCGAAGAACGGGTACACCATCCCAGGCATCGGCAAGCTCGTCGTCGTGGCGCGCAAGGCGCGCAAAGGGCGTAATCCAGCAACCGGCGAAGTTATCAATATCCCGGCGAAGAAGGTCCTCAAGTTCCGCGTGGCAAAAGCGGCGAAGGATGCAATTTCTCCAAAGAAATAACGATTCTTTTATCGTCTTGTAAGAAGGCCGGTTCCAGTTCATTCTGGGCCGGCCTTTTTGCTGCCCTGTAGGCGATGGAAAATTTCCGGGCTAGAGCGGATAGCTCACCGTGTTTCGTAGTGAGACGGCGAAGATGCCCGCGCTGACCGTTCGGGAAAAGCTTCTGTCCCGAAGGGGCAGCGGCATGTAGCCGGGGGATGAGCAACGCGATTCCCCCGGTCAAAGCCCCTCCAGATAAACTTCCTCGAAGAGGATGCGGCGACTATTGCCCAACGGATGGATCAACCTATTTCCAGTTGAGCTTGAGGGATTCATCGATAGTGCCCGCATCCGCCGTATCTCCTTTCGGAGAAATATTGAGTGTCGAACGGTGACCGGGGGAATCACTTCGCTCATCCCCCGGCTACATGCCGTTGCCCCTTCGGGGCAAATTGCCGGACTAGAGCATTTTAATTAATGAAGGTTGCGGTCTGCTTCTCCGCGCATCAGGAGCCACAGAAAGAAGGGGCCCCCGAGAAAGGCGGTGACGACCCCTACGGGCAACTCTGCTGGCGCTAGCGCGATGCGCGCAAAGGTATCGCAGGCCGCGAGGAAGGCGCCGCCAAAGAGGCAGGTCGCAGGCGCTAGGTAGCGGTGATCCGGCCCGATGAGGATCCGGCAAATGTGCGGCGCCATCATCCCGACGAAAGCAATGGGGCCGCATTGCGCGACCACGCCGCCCACGGTTACCGACGTGGCAACAAACAGGATGACCTTGGTTTTTCGTACGTCCACACCGCGGCTCGCAGCGATGTCGTCTCCCGTGGCGAGCAGGTTTAGCTCATGGGTGCAATAGAAGACAACCAGGCCGCCGGGAATGGCAAAGGGGAGGGCACTCACAACCGCGCTATACCCGGTCGCGCTGGCGATGCCACCCATAAGCCAGCGCATGAGGCGGAACGAATCGTAGATATCGGCCGTGTACTGAATGAAGAGGATGAGACTTGAGAAGAAAAAGCTCACCGCCACGCCCGCCAGGAGCATGGTCGATGTGGAGAATCCGCCGCGCATTCGGGTGAGGCCGTAGACCAGGGAGATCGCCATCAGCGCGCCGAGGAAGGCGCCTACCGTCACCATTGAAACGCCGAGGACCGCCGTGGTCAACCCCAGCCGTAGCGCAATGAGCGCCCCTAGCGAGGCCCCGCTCGACACGCCGAGTGTGAAGGGCGTGGCCAGGGGATTGCGAAACATGGACTGGAAGGCCATCCCGCACAGGGCGAGTGAAGCGCCCGCGAGGAAGGCCAAGGCCACGCGCGGGATTCGGATTTCCCGGAGGATAAACTGATCGGGATCAACTTGGCCTGTTTCCGAATCCGGCGCATCGAACAGCACCCCGACAGCAATCGGCGGCGCGCCCAAAAAGGGCGTGACCGCACACACCAACAGGCTGGACAAAGCGAGAGCGATGAGTATCTGCGGGCGTGTCACGGGTGGAATCCTCGGGGTACAACGAGTGGCGCGCCGGTGGGCGAATCTTGAATGTAGTGGAATTCCGTCTCGTAGATTTCTTCCAGACCGTCGCTTTCGAGCAATTCGGCAGGACTCCCTTCAAAGACCATCCGGCCCTCTTTCAACCCGACCACGGCCCCGCCATGAAGCACGGCGGAATTGACATCGTGGGTCACGGACACCACGGTAATTCCTTCATCGTGGTTGAGGCGTCGGAGCAGCCCCGCCACTTCGACTTGATGTTTGTAATCGAGAAAGGTGGTCGGCTCGTCGAGGAGAAGAATCTGCCCCCCTTGCGCGAGGGCGGCGGCGATGAAGACCTTTTGGCGCTCGCCTCCACTTAAGGTATGGATGAGGCGTTCGGCGAAGGGATCGGCGCCGGTGGTCTTGAGAGCTTCGCGCGCCGCTTCATGGTCTTCCGGGCCCACCGAGGAGAAGGGGCTCAGGTAGGGATAGCGGCCCATGAGCACAAATTCGTATACGGTGTAGGGGAAATGGCGGCCGTCCGGCTGTGGGACGTAGCTGAGGATTTTTGCCAGTTCTCGTTGCGAATACGTATCCAGCGATTTGCCCAAAATCGAAATGCGGCCCGTGCCGTGTTCTTGTGTCCGATTCAGGCAGCGAAGAAGCGTCGTCTTCCCCGCGCCGTTCGCGCCGATGATCGACAGGTAGCATCCGAGTTCAACCCGGAACGTCACGTCGGAAAGGATCGCCTTTCCCTTAATAGAAAGGCTCAAGGCCTCGATTTCAATTGCGAGCGTATTCATGCGATTCCCATTCAATGCCGGGGTGCAAAATCTTGGCGAGATCCTCGACGATGAAGACAAACCGCGGGCCGGGGATCGAAACATAGTCGCCCGAGAGTACATGAATATTCTTGTTCGCAACGGCCCGCATGACCGAAAGGGCATCCCATTCCGAGATCAGTTCCTCGGGAGTACGGCCCTCGCGTTCGAGGTCGGGGGCCAATTCCACCACCACATCCGGATCCAGCCGGATAAGGCCCTCGGGCGATAGCTCGGGGAACTGGACCCCTTCGTTGGTGTAGGCGTTGGCGCCACCGGCCATCGTGATTATATCGTCGTACCATTGGTTCTTACCGGCGGCGAAGACCTGCGCCACCGCGCCCGTGCCCAGGTTGCGCGCCGAAGAGAGCAGCACCGTCGGTCGGGGGAGTTCCTTCGTCGCGTTGACGATACTCGACATCCTGCGCTGGATATCGTCCAAGACGCCCGAGGCGGCTTGCTCCGCTCCGCACGCTTCCCCAATGTCCGCGATAGACGCAAGAATACCATCCAACGTTCGATGCTCGACTACCAAAGTCTGAATCCCCAGATCCTCGATCTTTCTTTTCGAGTCGCCGTGGACCGGCAACAGAACAACCAAATCGGGCTGAAGGCGCAGGATCACCTCGAAGTTCGGATCGAGGAAGCCGCCGACGGATTCCTTTTCGAGCGCCTCGGGCGGGTAATCGCAATACCGTGTTACTCCCACGACGCGGTCACCCAAGCCGAGAGCAAAGAGGACTTCCGTGACGCTCGGGGCCATGGATACGATGCGCTGGTACCCCTCGTGTTCGTCTGGCGATGGGGCGTCCTTCGCGGGTGACGGGCTGTTTACACTGCACGCTGTGAGAACGACCGTGGCGATTCCAACGCAGATCGCAGAGGCCGCTATGGTAGTCAATCGATTCATCATGCTCTTTCGGGCCTTCGAGCCGAGGTGGGGCATTTTCCACGGCCCTCCGTGGGAATGGGAATGAGGGTAAATTGGCGGCCGACTTTCTGCGTCAGTCCTCTTTTTTCTCAGCCGCCTTGCTCAAGCCCTGCTGGATTTTCTCCGTCCGGGACAGCGCCTCGAGGAGTTGGTCCGCAGTGGCTCGATCATCCCGTTCTCGTGCTTGGCTGAGCGCCTTGGCGAGCGCTTCCTTCAGCGTCTCCAACTGCTGCGCCATCATGACCGATACCTGATCCATGGTGGGCACACGGCTGTCGAGAATGGCGTAGGGGCCCCGGCTGAGGGATTCTTCCCCCAACGATTCGGCGAGGGCAACGGCCCCCGGCGAAATAGGCGAGTCCATCAACCGACACCGCTCGTGCTTCTGAAGGAACTCCACGAGACGCGACTCGCCGAGTATGCGAAATTCCTGGCTCTCTTGCAGGTGCGCGCAAAGGGTCGGTACCGATACCAGAGGATTTGTTGTCTGGCCCAGGTAATCCAAGATTTGTTCTTCAAGGAGTTCGAGGTTCACGGGTTCACGCCAATCTACTCGTTGGTTTCAAGATGCGTTAGGATAGCATCGGCAGCCAACGCCATGCCATCACGGTTCCAATGGGCGTCAATAGGATAATAGAGGGACAGCGGATCTTCTTGATCCAGGAAAGGTTTTCGCAAGTCGAGAAAGGGAACGGAAGCGTCCGCGATGCGGGATAACACCCCGTCGTAGGCATTGGACTCAAGAGTTTCGCCGTTGAGAGCGGTCGCCCGGCTTGGGATCAGTATCAGGAGAAACCGCGCACCGTGGTCGACGACCTGCCGGTGCGCTTCAACGATATCTTCCGCGACCCTGGAAACTTGCGCCTCCGATGGCCCAAGTATAGACATGCGGTCGCCCCGCAGCCGCGACCGAACGACCCCGGCAAATGCTATGCTCCCCGGAAAGAACCTGTTCAACAGGCGGGCCGAAGCCTTCGGATCAAGAGGCTTTCCGCACCACGTTCCCGAATGAAAGGTAAACCAATCGAGTCCGGATTCCTTCCAATCCCGGAAGTCTTCGGCTTCACCGAAGTCATTCCCAAAAACTCCGTACAAGATGATTTTGGGGTTCATGGGTAGCGCATAGGCGTTTAGGATGGCGTTGTATTGCGGCGTGGCCTGCCGGTGGATCGCCAGATTGTAGTAGGAATATCCTGCCGAGGCGAAGGCTTGGCGGAACGTGTGGCTGGCGTGTTCCATAAACGAATCACCCAGGCCAATCACCTCAACCGCGCCGTCCTGCGCCGGTCGCCGCAACGCGTCCGGAGGATTGATAAACCCGCGCGCGTCGGTGGAAAGGATTTCCTGCTCGGCGTCCTGAATCGTAAAAACGATGCTCTTGGCCGCGTCGATGTTTTCGTTCCAGGTAAAGCCGATCTCTGGATGGAGCTTGAGGTAGGGCTGGATGGCTAGTACCTCGGCCAGGGGTTGTCGAAGGGGCTCGGCATAGCGCCAGCGCAGAAGGCCTTCGCAAATCGCTACCGTGACGCCGAGGGAAAGTATCCCCAGAACCACGCTGTTCGCGATCCGCTTTGCCCGGGTGCGTTCACGCATGTCGCGATCTCCCTTTACCACTGCGGCCCAGCCTGATACTCTCTCCGCAGAGAGGTGAATCTTTTGGAATACATTAAATTGGCTGCGGTTTCCGATTTTAAGTCTTTACGAATCAAGTCGTTCAAAGTGCTGGGCCGCAAGCTCGCTATCGTCAAGGAAAAATCCGGATCGTTTTACGCCACCGAGATCAGTTGCAAGCATCATAACATCGACTTGACGACGGGGCGTATCGAAGGCGATATGGTGACCTGCCCCGCCCACGGCTGGCGGTACAACATTCGGACCGGGCAATGCACTAGCCACCCCGGCGCCGTGCTTCGGCGGCACGGCCTAAAGGTAGAAGATGGTGCGATCTTCGTGACCACCCTGCCGCTTCCCGATACCGAGGAAGACGATGCAGACGACATGGACGCCTGGGAGATTGAGTTTAAGAATCCACGGAGCGGCGAGTAGGTTGCCGCGGCTGCGAAATTCCAGCTCGCTAATACGCCTGCGCCGCGATGACACGCCGTTTCGATTCACCGCCGCAGACGATACA
>JAPYPO010000434.1 GCA_029937645.1 Candidatus Hydrogenedentota bacterium | reverse complement strand
TGTCGCTGCAGAACCATACCATGGTGTCTTCGGCCACACCGACTTCGCGTAAGGTTGTGCCTCGCAATTAATCATCCGCACTGATGACATTGAACTTTCTGCATCCGCAAGATAGGGATTATCGATGATTGAAACCCTCAGAGAATACCGTTGCTAAATCTACCGAACATTCGTTATCGTGGCTGACGCGACTGCACGTCGGCTACCGGCTTCTGCCCTTCTCATTGGAGAACTCCTTCGCCGCACCAATGTGGCACTCTTCGTGAGGCCTTACGAAGGCCGATTCTGGCTCCAGGAAGAGATCGTAAATCATCGGACTCCTCGTACACAAGGAGTTACGAACCTGAATTGCTGTCGCATAATTAAGCACAACTCTCATACGGCATGCCTACTCGACCGTCTCACCCATCGTGAACACATCATCGAGACCAACGGCGAGAGCTACCGCCTCAGCGACGCCAAACGGCGCACGAAACGAAAACAACGAGAAACTCCATAAAAACTCGCCCTCCCCTAGAGGAGGGATTGGGAGGGACCAAGACACCAAAGGCACGGTTGATATCCAATGAGTGCCTGGGGATAATCATAGTATTGGGCGCTACATTATTAGGTCGCCCCCCGCTTCACTTTCTGCCCGGCGTTTCCAGAATGAAACTTCAGGGCTACAATTTTGCGCCCCTCACTTAGCACCCGAAAAAATGAACAGGGAGAAGACACCATGACGACGCTTAATCCAAGAACAGCCTTGGGACTCTGTCTGGTCGCGGCGATAATGCTTGAGCCCATGACAGCCGACGCCGCACCCGATGTAATCAAGACGCTCATCGTAGATGGACAGAACAATCACGCATGGGCCGATACCACCCGCATCCTGGTCGAGCTCATGGAACAAAGCGGACGCTTTGATGTAGATGTATCTACCAGCCCCCCCGCGGGTGCCGACATGAGCGTCTACAAGCCACTATTCAAAGACTACGCCTTGGTTGTCGTCAATAACGGCAACAACGCCGACCCCTGGCCGCGCGAGACCGAAAAGGCCTTCGAGCAATTCGTCGCCGAGGGCGGTGGTGTCGTCAGCTATCACGCGGCGGACAATGCGTACCGCGATTGGCCCGCCTATAACGAAATGATCGCCATCGGGGGTTGGGGTGGCCGCAAGGTGAGCAGCGGGCCCTATCTGTACATGGAGAAGGACGGCAAGGTCATTCGCGACCCATCCGATGGCAAGACGGGCGGCCACGGCAAGCAGGTACCGTTCGAAATTACCGTTCGCGACACAGAGCACCCCATTACCCGGGGGCTGCCCAGAACATTCATGCACGGCCCCGACGAACTGTACGCCTTTTTGCGGGGCCCCGCTAAGAACGTTGAGATTCTCGCTACCGCTCATTCCCCCCTGGATAACAAAGGCTCGGGTCACGAAGAACCGATCCTACTGACCGTCACTTACGGTAAAGGGAGAATATTCCACACCGTGCTGGGCCATGGCGCGAAACAGATCCGAAAAGATAGCTTTGTCACCACCTTCCTGCGCGGGGCTGAATGGGCCGCCACCGGCAAGGTCAGCATTCCAGTGCCGGCAGGGTTTCCAAAGGGCGATTGAAAAGAAAACAACCATAGGCTGTCCCTACCGAAAACTGATCCCCCTTTTTTTCAAGCCCCTAGGGTGACATACACTTCGGGGTGCTGCCCCCTCTTGCGCCGCCGCCTCAACTCGACCCTTAGAACCTGGGGAAGGTGACTTCCCAGCTCTACTCGACCCCACCCGAGAGGAACTTCCCTTGACAACCTTGGGAAGTTCCTCTCTACGGGTCGATTCTTGTCAGCGCACCAAAGCGACACGTGCCGTACCGGATTCGGCGACAGCCTCGATACCGGAAAGCAGCGGTTCCTGGACCGGTGTGTTCCCGTCGGGGATTAGTTGCACCGTCATCCCTGCTCGAAGATGAGGAAGATCTGCCAACAGGGCCTTCAGAGTTAGGCTGAATACTCTGACTCTACGCTTCCCAGAGATTCTGGCCGTATCGCCAGCCTTCGCGCGCCGGTTCGTTGATGTACGCGTTCAGTTCGGGGCGATTCGTGACTTTCATCTGCTTCGCGTCGTATTCAATGCGCCCGCCGAAGCGTTGCGCCATCACGCCAAGCAAGGCCATCTCGGTGAGATCGGACGAATAGTCGAAGTTCGATCCCGGCATCGGTCCGTCCCCTTTGATCGCGTCCAGCCACTCGGCCCACGGGCCGCCTTCAATCCGCGCGTGCGTCTTTTCGGGAAGATTCTTGCGGAACTCGAGCCATTCTTCGTCCGAAACCATGAGCCTCGGATCGTTCGGGCGGCCGCCCGTAATAAGATTCCTCTTACTCCCGAGCATGAGCATGCCCATGCCGTCCAGCTTATCGACGCCCCACTCCTCGCGGACTTCCGGCTTGAAGGAGCCGTCGTGCCACGTCAGCGTCACCGGCGGTTTGCTTCCACGCGCCGGAAACTCAAAGCGGAGGACTGATTTCTCGGGCACGAAATCCGCCGGGCCTTCGGAGCGGAGTTCCGCTTCCACCACCGTGGGCATCCCCAAACCCAACGCCCAGAACGGGCCGTCCAGCGTATGGCAGGCCCAATCGCCCAGTTGGCCGTTGCCGAAGTCGTACCACCCCCGCCAGTGCCGTGGAAGGTAGCAGTGGTTGTACGGTCGTTCCTTCGCCGATCCCAGCCAAAGGTTCCAGTCTAGCGTCTCGGGAACGGGCTCCGCCTTCGGGGGAAAGCTGTCCGGATTCGAGAAATAAGGCCCGGTGAAATTCGGGCCAGAATTCCAAGCCAGTACTTCCGTCACGTCGCCGAGCACACCCGCCTCCGTCCACTCCTTGATGTAGCGGATGCCTTCCGTCGCGTGGCCTTGGTTGCCCATCTGGCTGATGATCTTGTAGTGGCGCGCCGCCTTCTTCAACGTCCGCACTTGCCACACATTGTGTGCCAGCGGCTTCTCGACATACACGTGTTTGCCCCGTTCCATCGCCTCCATGGCCGCCGAAAAGTGAGTATGGTCTGGCGTGGATACAAGCACCGCGTCGATGTCGTCGCCCATCTTGTCGAACATCACGCGGAAATCCGAGAAGCGCTTGGCGTTCGGGAGCCTCTTGTAGGCGTTCGCGGCTCTTTCTTGGTCCACGTCGCACAGAGCGACGATGTTTTCCCCGGAGCACGCGTTCAGGCTGGCCCCGGCCCGTCCACCCGCGCCGATAGCGGCGATGTTGACCTTCTCACTGGCGGCGGGCTGCGCGATGCTGAACCGCGGCACGGCGCTCAAGCCTGCCGCCGCCGATGTGGCGATGAAACTGCGGCGTGACAATTTTCTCATCAGATTGTCCTTTCCCGGATGGTGAAACAAGGCAACTTGTGGAAATTCTCGGCCTGCGTCCGAGGGTTATTACACATTATCCCACAAAATACCATTTCCCTGTGCCGAAACACGAATCGCATTTTAACCACTAGAGCATTTTAACTTTTTATAGCTACGTTGCAATGTCGAAAAAATCCTTGGGTATCGCTGGAAGTTATTTGCTCAAGGGCGTGGGCAATGGCTTCGTAGAGTTGTTCTTGTGTTCGGGCTTTGGCACTGCGCAGGCTGTTCTTTACTTTGCTTGTAAACGGCGGAGTAAAAGTGCAGCGGGTGGCGGTGTAAAAGTGTAGCACCT
>JAPYPO010000433.1 GCA_029937645.1 Candidatus Hydrogenedentota bacterium | reverse complement strand
GGGCGCCCCCATTCCGCCCACGTCCGCCGGACCTTTCGCACAGTCGCGCCGCTGCTCATCGAAGCCGTGTCTGCCGCGCCAAGCCCCGATGCGACGCTCGTTCGCCTCGGCCAAGTAATCGCCAATATCCAAGCGCCGGGCGCCATCTACGAAATCCTCGTGAACGACACATCGCTCTGCGGATCGCTCGTGACCCTCGTGTCAAACAGCCACTACTTGGCCGACCTAATCATCCGCGACCCAGGCCTCTTCGACACCTTCGGCCAAGGCCAACGCCTGGTGGACGAATTAACACAGGAACAAGTCGAGGAGGATCTATCGTTCCTCAAGAGCGCCCACGATTCCAGCGGAGCCCTGTACCGAATGCGCAACGCCCAGACACTCCGGATCGGTATGCGCGAGCTGTTGCAGGGTGTCGATGTGGTCACCGTCGGCCGGGACCTAACCCTCGTAGCAGACCTCTGCGTACGCGACGTATTGGAAACCGCCCGCGAGAAAACCGCCGAACGCTACGGCCCCACCGAAGGGGGCTTCGTCGTCCTCGGGCTCGGAAAGCAGGGCGGCCGCGAAATGGGCTACGGCAGCGACCTCGATCTGATTTTCGTCTACGATTCCGAAGCCGAATCGACCGACACCGTCGCAGCCGTCGAGCGCTTCTCCGCACTGGCTGCCCACATGATCAAGGCGATCAAAGGGCTGACCCAATTCGGAATGCTATACGACATCGACGCCCGGCTGCGGCCCGACGGAAGCAAGGGCGCACTCGTCGTCAGCAGCGACCGGCTCAGCGAATACTACTCGAACGAGGCACAGGGATGGGAACGCATGGCCCTGCTCAAGGCCCGCGCCGTCGCGGGCAACGATCCTTTCCGGGCCCGCATCGAAGAAGAAGCGCACGAGCTCGCCTATTCCACGCCATTTACCCACGAAGATTTCGTACAAGCGGAAAAAATCCGAAAACAACTATCCGCAAAAGCCTCGCCGCTCGACATCAAGAAAGCCGAAGGCGGCATCGCGGAACTCGAATTCGCCATCCGTTTCCTGCAACTACACTACGGCAAAGAAGACCGAAAACTGCGCACCGCCAGCGTACTCGAAGCCCTGCCCGCCCTGCACAACGCCGAACTCCTCTCCGCCGAAGACAAGACAGCCCTACACGACACCTACCTCCTCTTCCGCCGCGTAGAAAACCGAATCCGCATGATGGACGGAAAAGGCGGCAGCGCCCTCCCAAAAGACAAAGCCCAACAACAAGAGCTAGCCGCCCGCCTAAACATCCAAGCCGACCTAGGCGAACTCATAGCCACCCAAAAAGAAAAGATACACAAATTCTACGAAGCGACCCTCGCGAAGGTCCTGGACCTCTCGTAACTCCCCCACAGCCATTCCCTCACACTATCGTCCTGGCGAAGCGAAGGATCTCAAACGAGTTGGAACCGTTGGCTTAAGCAAGATTCCTTACTACGCGCAGTAATTCCTTTCAGCAACAGCTACTATCTACCCCCAAACGCAAGATTTCCGGCAGCGCGGCGTCAGTATTGTAGAATCAGGAGGAGAGCGCTGCCATGAGCCCATCAGATTTCACCCTATTAGAACGTTGGCAAGATCGGCGGGATGCGAAGGCCTTTCAGGAAATCGTATCGCGCCACGGTGCCATGGTCTTTTCAGTATGCCGTAGAATACTGGGAAATTCCGCCGATACCGAAGAAGTCGCCCAGGAATGTTTTCTAGCGCTCGCACAGGCCGAGGCCAAGAATATCCAGATTCTCGGCGGCTGGCTCCACACCTCCGCAACCCATCGCTCGCTCGATCGTGTACGCGGGGACAAGCGAAGAAAACAGCGCGAGCGACGATACACGGAGGCGAACCCCACTCAGGTCGAGCCGACCTGGAATGAGATTCAACACTTCGTTGACGAAGTGATCGGCGAACTGCCCGAAGAACTCAGCAGCGTTGTCATAGGCCACTTTCTCGAAGGCCGCACCCAAGCGGATCTTGCGCAATCCTTGAAGCTTTCGCCTTCTTCAATATCCCGCCGCATCGACAGGGCCGTCGAACAAATTCGCACCGCCTTACGCAAGCGTGGCGTCATTATTGCTCCTGCGCTCTTATCGGGAATGCTCGCCAAGGCAGTCGCAGAACCAGTCCCCAAATCGTTGGCTGCGGCCTACGGAAAGCTCGCGCTCTCGGGAGCTAAACACGTACGGACGGGTGCTGCGCCGAGCGTATCCGCCCGCGCAACGGCATCTCTTCCGGCGAAATTCGGGCTCGCCGCATTCGCGCTTGTATTGGTGGCCGTGTTGGGCTCGTTTTTTATCGAAAAGCTGCACGCCGACAAACCTATCGATGAGGGCACGATAGCTAAATCAACCTCGACAGCGGCGCCCACACCAGAAGATTCCGTTCCAGAATCTTCGACGACTTCGAACACGGACGAGGAAGCGAAGGTTGCCAGCACCCAAACGGAACCCGCCGCATCCGTTTCCGGTGTCGTCGTATTCCGTGGCACTGACGAACCCGCCGACGGAACGCAGGTAATCCTGGGTACGCACGACCAGCAGCGCTACACAACAGTGACGGACCTACAAGGCGCATTCGCGTTCAACGAAGTGGCGAAGGGGGAAATCGTCCTGCTTGCCTACGATGCCCGATACGACGAAGTCCCCGAAGACTGGCTGCGCTCGGAACACATGGGGATTAGTCTGGAGGTAGGGGAAACGAGAACGAATATTCGTATCGAAGTCCCGCCCCGGGGAGGACAGATCAGCGGTCGCGTGTATGACGAGGAAACCGGCGCGCCGTTACGCGGTCTTAGAGTAAGGTCGTTTCGCGTTGGCGAAAGTGGTCCAGAAACCGTGACAACCGGCCCCGACGGGCGCTATACCCTCATCGGCCTGAACGAGGGAGAGTGGCATGTCCAACTCGATAATAATAATCCAGTATTTTCGAGCAGCACATCTGAATCGATCCCTAGGGCCTACATCCGCGCAGGTGAGACGACTGAACTAGACTTCCCGGTCGACAGAAGCATCTCGATCAGCGGACACGTGGTAAATCCGGAAGGCGACCCCGTATCGAAAGCGGGAATCAATGTCGTCTTGTTTCTGAACGAAGGGATGGACCGCCGCCGCTATGGCTCCTTCTATGCGGATGCGCAAGGTGAGTTCACATTTTGGGGAGGGTTCACGACCGAGCGAGCTGTGTTTAGCGCGGCAAAAGGCGAAATGACGTCATCGGTCGCAGTCGTCAAAACGACTCCTGGCGAAACCCTGGACGGCGTCCTTCTCACGCTATACCCAGAAGTAAAGGTTTCAGGCAGATTCACGGATGAGCACGGACGACCCACGAAAGCCAAGTTCTGGAACAGGCCAAAACACCCAGACGGTGATGGAGCGTGGAGGGGAACCTCTGGAGAGGCGTCGGAAACCTTCGAGACCACCATGGCAAGGGGCGACTACGAAATCAAGGGCCAAACGCAGAACTTTGGAGTCGAAGAGTTGACGCAGCCCCTTTATGTGGGGACCGACGTGGTTTCTAACGTCATAATTAAGGTTCAAACGAATAGCGAGTTGGTTGGTGAATACTCGATACGCGGGACTGTGGTGGATGAGCAGGGCGAGCCGCTCAAGAGAACTAGACCCGGATTTCCCATTTAGAAAAGTCATCTTTAGATCCGCAGACATCGTTTAAC